>JAHXHI010000111.1 GCA_025656775.1 gamma proteobacterium symbiont of Bathyaustriella thionipta | reverse complement strand
TGTAAGTTCAAGTCTTGCATTGGAATTGTTATTTGATAAAAAGTTACCTGATTTTATCTGAGATTAAAAATCATGCTGAATAGTTACATAATAGGTAAGATAAAGACATAATACTTATAATAAACTTATTCAAGTGACACGATGTTGGCATCAAGTCGCGTTATAACTTGTTAACAGGATAAAAAATGGCTGGCACAATTGTAGAAGAACGTCGGGTTCAATCACGTTCTATTATCGAATCATTGATTAATTCTCGTACTGAAACATTAACTCAATATAAAGATATTATGACCTATAAACCATTTGAAATGAACGATACCTTACAGGAGGTGTTGGAAGATTTTTGTGAATCAATGGTTGATTACACTGCTAAGGCGCATTTTAATCTTTATAACTATATTGAAGAGGATCAGGAACGGCGTCAGAGTATGTTAGAAGTTGCCGGTGGTATTTATCCTGAACTTGTTGATAATACACAAAAAATTCTTGATTTTAATGATATGTATAATAGTGATGTCGCCGCGATGCAATGTGATAAATTAGAGTATTGCCTCAATAGTGTGGGTGAATTACTGGCTGACAGAATCAACATTGAAGATGATATCATTAATGCAATCTTATCAGTTGATAATGCTTAAACCCGAAACAATAATCGCCTGAATTGCCTCACCGTGTAACCAGCTAAAGAATAATCCGCACCCCTGTGAGACAACACAGACTTCCTGCCCAGGTTAAACTGTCTTTTTTGAGCGTTTTGTCGAACTGCTAATATTTTCTCTTTTGAACCTTTAGATCAAGGAAGCCTCTTTATAATGCAACAGTTAATTCGTCTGCTTAATATCATGTCTGATTTGAGAAATCCTGACAGCGGTTGTCCCTGGGATTTGAAACAGGACTATAAGTCTCTGGTGCCCTATACACTCGAAGAGGCTTATGAGGTAGCAGAAGCCATTGAACAGGGTGATATGGAGGAAGTAAAAAAAGAATTAGGTGACTTACTGTTTCAAGTGGTTTTTTATGCTCAGTTAGCCAAAGAAGAGGGGCTGTTTGATTTTGATGATATTGCCGGGACAATTGCTGACAAAATGGTTTCACGTCATCCCCATGTGTTTTCTGATCACCACTATGAAAATGAAGAAGACTTTCTTAAAGCCTGGGAACAGCAAAAAGAAGTTGAAAAAAAACAGGCGCAGCTTGATAAAATAGCAGCAAAATCCAAACCATCTTCGGAACAGAAAAATCCTGAAAATCAATTGTCTGACAGTTTAATGGATGGCATTAGTAAAGTGCTGCCGGCCATGACACGTGCCGTTAAAATACAAAAAAAAGCAACTCATATTGGTTTTGACTGGGTACATGCCGAAGAGGTGCTGCCAATCATTAAAGAAGAGCTGGATGAGCTTTCTGTAGAAATAAAAGCGCTTGAATTAAATCCACATGCGTTAAAAAACGGCGAATCTGTTCAGTCTGATACGGCTTCTGTTTCAAAAGTAGAAGAAGAACTGGGAGATGTACTCTTTAGCTGTGTTAATCTGGCAAGAAAACTGAACGTTGACCCGGAAAAAGCCCTTCGTATGAGTAATCATAAATTTATTCAACGATTTCGAAAAATGGAACAGCATTATCAATTTAATCGTACTCAAATGGAACAAGCTCCACTTGATCAATTAGAACAGGTTTGGCAATCTATAAAAAAACAATGATCATGCAGGGATTCATGAATGCTAAGAAATAAACATTTAAGCTGTGTGCTTCTGATTGGTTGTTTCATTCTGCCAAACGGGGCTAAAAGCAGCAATGAAGAAGCGATACCTGTGACAGTGAAACCTCTGGGGCAACTGGTCTTTCATCCCGTCAAAAAAGTACCGGCACAGGTCGTCAGTCTGCAAAGCAGTTTATTAAGCGCTGAAGTGTCGGCATTAGTAGAAAAGGTGCATGTGCAGATTGGTGACCAGGTCGTTAAAGAGCAATTGCTCATCACCCTTGAGTGTGACGACTATGAGAATAATAAACAGCTTCTTGTTGCAGAGAAACAGGCTTTGGATGCAGAGTATAATTTTGCTGATTATCAATATCAGCGGTCAAAAACACTATTAAAATCCAATAGTGTTTCAAAGGAGACTCATCGTCGGCAGTCGACTGAAGTCACCCGTCTATCAGCGCAGCAGCGCTTATTGCAGATTAAAATTCAGCAATCTGAGAAAACCATTTCACGTTGCTATATTAAAGCGCCTTATAGCGGTGTGATTGCCAGACGTATGATTCATATTGGTGAAAATGTTGCGCCGGGCAGTCCCCTGATAAAGCTTATTGATATTGATAATCTGGAAGTCGAAGTTCAAGTGCCTGTTGTGCTTGTCGATGATCTGGATTATCTGTCATTGAATTTTATCTACCGAAATGAGGCCTATCCCGTAAAACTAAGAGCGATTATCCCGAGTATTGAAACCCGGGCACGTCATCAGCGGGTTCGTCTGAGTTTTACCGATAAAAAAACCTTGCCGGATGCTTACGGTATGGTTGAAATTACTTTGCGCCGAATGAATATCTCTGCGAATTATCTGGTGAGCAGAAATAATCAGCTGGGACTATTTTTAATCAAGGAAAAGACCGCTGAAGAAACTGGCAATAAATATTTTATCGCCGATTTTCATACGCTTAAAAATGCCCTGCCTGGCCGGGCGGCGACTATTGAGCTACCCTTAGACAGCCGAGTGATCATCGCCGGACGATATGTATTAAATAATGGTCAGAACGTTGTGATCCAACAATAACTATAATCATATTTGGTGCTTATTGCCCAATTAATCATGAAGCCTCAATGACATGACTTCTTCATTATTACAGAGAATCTTACAACATCATGTATTAGCTAATCTCAGCTTTTTACTGGTTTTGATCATGGGGTTTTTAAGTTATACGGCCATGCCGAAAGAAAAAGATCCGACGATTAATTTCAACTGGATACAAATCAGTGCCGTATTACCGGGCGCTTCACCAGAAGATATTGAAAAAAGAATCACCCAGCCTCTGGAAGAAGGCATTGCCAAAGTGTCTGATATCCGTTTTATTTCTTCTAGTACCTCGACACATTAGTTTTGATCAGTTGAATTTTCATTTTAACAGTGGCAATTGTTCAACAGTCAGCAAAACTTCAAGGCTC
>JAHXHI010000379.1 GCA_025656775.1 gamma proteobacterium symbiont of Bathyaustriella thionipta | reverse complement strand
ATCGCCACTCAAGAGAAAGGCTGAATTAAATCGTTAGCATTATGCTTTATGTCAAAAAAGGTGTTTTTGGAGTAATTCTACAGCCTCAATGCTTTTATGAGGCCTTTATAGGGATAATCTGCCAGAGAATCATCCAATTGACTAGCAAGCTTCTGCCGCAATCCAGAAAGATAATTGTGTAATAATGGGTAATTTGTACCATCGAGTTGTTTTCCTGAGCGGACATAACCCGTTGCTAATATTCGATTTTGATAGAGCCATTTTTCATAGTCAAAAACGCCATTGAGTAAACCATTAGGTTTTTTTAAACGAATGGTTAACTGCCATTGCTGGCCATTTTTAATGACTTCATGTGTCCTGTACCAGCTTAATTTTACTTTACCATTAAAAGAATCATCCCACCGTTTGTTTTTCTTGCCATCTTGAATATTTCTGGCGGTAATAACAAATAGAAACTTTTGACTTTTTTCTGAATTTCTGGGTATTGAATCCACATATCCCTTTACGGTAATATTCTTGCCTTCTAAATGCGCTAAATCCAGTACGGGATAAAATTGATTGGTATAAATAGCAGTAAAAGAATAGCCAAAAATAAACATTATAAAAATGTGAACAGCTTGTTTATAGAGATTTTTATAAATAATGAGCTGCGAACTAACAAAAACAGTTTTAGATTTGTATAATAGTCTAAAAAGGAAGGGAACGAAGAGAATGAATATCAACTGATAGCGGACATAGGGTTCCATCATACTCAGTTCAGACCAGTCTACTGGCAGGTAATACAGGAAACAAACATTTCCAATTATAAATGCGACAATCCCTGTTCGCATAAGGCCTTTACTCCTTTAAATTGTAGTTACTATTGCATACTCTAATATATAATCGTCATAAGCTTACTTAGTAAAGTATGCAAGAGTCGTATTCATTAAATCTTTATGTCAACAGATACATTATATATGCCAAAAAGAATTATAAAAAAATACATGCCCGATCACAAAACAATCAAAGATCATAAACATTTACAAATGTTTGGCACACTACTTCATGACGGCAATCTCTGGCACTTTAATCGACGTTCTGTATCCGGTGCTTTTGCAGTCGGTATTTTCTGTGCTTTTATACCCCTTCCTTTACAGATGGTATTTGCCGCCGCCATTGCTATTTTAGTGAGAGTTAACTTGCCCATTTCAGTATCGCTGGTCTGGATAACCAATCCTGTAACGATGCCGCCAATCTTTTATCTATCCTATAATGTTGGTGCTTTTGTGATGGGTCAGGAAGCAATAAGCAGTGATTATAAGTTAACAGCAGATTGGTTTACAGAACAGATAGATTTGATTTGGCAGCCTTTTTTACTGGGTTGTTTCATCAGTGGTATGATTGCTGCACTGATTGCCTACACTTTAATACGTCTGCTCTGGAGATTGCATATTGTTCGTCATATCCAGGAGCGAAAAGCCCGAATAAGGCAACAAAAGCAAGCAAAAAAATAAGATTCAAGCCGCCTTAAATCTCAATGTAATCACTAAACAGGTTCCACCAGTACTTCTGATTTAACTGACCGGGCAAGAAAACATTTCTCATGAGATTGATGATGAATTTTTTCAACAATTTCCTGATTCACTTCAACCCCTTCTGCAAAAGTCACATCGGGTCTAAGGATCACCTTACTGATCACGAGTTCTCCCTGTTCATCCTGTTCCAGAAAAGCGGTGGATTTATCAATATAGTTTTCAACCACAAGTCGTTTTTTTGAACAAATGGCAATAAAAAACAACATATGACAACTAGACAGAGCCGCTGCAAAAGCACGTTCAGGATCAGCACACTCCGGATTACCCAAAAATTGCGGAGCCGATGATGCATTCACCACCAGACCTTCACCAAAATCCCATTGATGATCACGATTATAGTCCTTATAGGCAAAAGATTCGGTTTGTTTTGTCCAGGTGAGTGTTACATCATGTTCTGACATACTTAGTTTCCAACTTCAATTGTTAAAGGTAACCAGTGATTGACGGTCTTTATCACAAGGCCCTTATTTTGCAGAGTGCTTAATGCATTGTTTAATTTTTCAAGTAAACTATTATTACCTTTTTTCACTGCCCATGCCAATGGTTCAGTAGTCATATATTCATACAGACCGAACAATGATTTATCCTGTGTGCGTGGTAAAACAGTGTATTGCCATATCGTGGGTGCATCATGTATAAAATAATCAACTTTATCTGACTTAAGTGCTTTAATACCCTGCTCAACCGTTTTAAAGAAATAAATCTTAGAACCGGAAAATTCTGACTTAACAAATTTTTCACCGGTGGTATTTTTTTCAACACCAAAACGTTTTCCAGATGAATACATCGACATTTTTGAAGCGTGACTCATAATATTGTCTGCGTTAATCAACACCATTTGTCCAACACTCATGTACGGATTAGTAAAATCAACCCGTTTTTTTCTCTTATCAGTCACAGACACGCCCGACATAATGACATCAATATCACCTTTATTTAACGCGTGTTCAAGTTTATCCCAGGGCATATCAACAAACTTAATTGTCATACCCGTTATATCCCCCACATTTTTAGCTAAATCAGATTCAATACCAAGCACTTTTCCATTTTCTTTAAAAATAACGGGAGGGTATCCAGTAGAAACACCAACTCTGAGTGATTCAGCATAAGCAAAATCTCCTGATAAAGTAGATATTAGCAATAGTGAAAATACAGCAATAAATTTCATTTAATGACCTTTTTGTTGATTAACGGTGAAATAAATACACAGGAAGCATCTTAATGGTAATGATGTGTGAAGACAGGGAGCAAGAAAACCAGATACATTACTGGCTTATGAAGTGAGTGGATATCAGGGTATCTACAAGTCATTATTTTTAATAGCTTCTTCTTGTTTTTTTGCTTTCTTTAACATTTTAGACAGCACTTTAAATTCCTTACAAAGATTATAAGTTTCTTTGCTTTTTTTGCATTTTTTAGATTCAATTTTTATATTTGATTTAAGCTCTGATCGTTTTTCTTCAAGCGATGTTATTAATTTTGATAATTTATCAGCTTTATTTTTTTGCTTTTTTTTGATTGATTATAGTGGACCCCGAAAACTGGACAATAGGTTAAGATATAAGAGCTAACCTAATGGGGAACCTAAAAATGAGTAGAAAGAGAAAATC
>JAHXHI010000324.1 GCA_025656775.1 gamma proteobacterium symbiont of Bathyaustriella thionipta | reverse complement strand
CCCTTGTAAAAATACCTTGGGGGTTTGGGGGCAAAGCCCCCATAAAGATAAATTCAAGAAAATGCGACAGGTTGGTTGACATCTAGCGCAACATAAATACAATACCAACTTTTATCCGGGGTAGTAGGGTAATGACAAAACTCTCCAAATTAAAGAAAGGTGATAAGCTTCATGTGCAACATGATGATAAAGAGCTTGTTATAACCATAACCCATATTGAAATGATAAAAGGCACGCCAACAGTCAACTTTAAATGTAAGGGTGATGAAGAGCTTCGCTTAATAACAGAGTTTAAAAGAAAGGAAAATAAAAAAAGCGCCAACAAACTTCAGGGTTCGAACAAGGGGCGAGGCTGGTCAAAAAATAGTTGTATGGTAAAAAAGTGACGATTCTGGACTAAAACATGAATATCAAAGAAGATGAATTGACACCATTTGTGCCGGTCGGCCATTCCTTATTGCTACGCTTGCACGCTTAATGATGTGGCAAAGTCAGCATATAGAAAATTTGGTTTTTCAGACGATGTGTTAGATCCAGAAGCGGGGACAGCCCTGTTTTACGACAGACACTGATTTTTAATGTTATTCCAGGTAATGATAAGGAAGCGTATCAGTATTCAGGAGCGAAGCAATGGAAAAATGGTTAGATAAAAATGAATATCCGTTCCAGTCAAACTATTTTGAACTGCCTATGGGACGAATACATTATATTGATGAAGGCGAGTCAGATCATGCTATTGTTATGGTTCATGGTAATCCTGCATGGTCATATACATATAGAAAATTAATAACTTGCCTGTCAAAAAAATACAGGTGTATTGCGCTTGATCATATTGGTTTTGGAATGTCTGATAAGCCAATAAACTGGGACTATCTGCCTGAAAACCATGCGATTAACTTAGAAAAACTGCTGAAACATCTGAGTCTAAAGTCTAAAGTCTATGACATTGGTCGTTGGCGATTGGGGTGGACCCATAGGCTTGTCATATGCAGTGAATCATCCGGATAAAATCAAATCAATCGTTATTACAAATACATGGATGTGGTCGGTAAAAGGCTCTTTCCACTATGAAATGTTTAGTCGCTTAATGGGTGGTTTTATCGGCAGAGCTTTGATAAAAAGATATAATTTTTTGTGACAGTGCTAATGAAGAAAATGTTCAGATCGAAAATGTCTGCCTCTGTTCATCAACACTATATTGAGCCATTAAAAGTACCAATGGATAGGAAGGGATGCTGGGTATTCCCAAAACAAATAATTGGTTCGAGTCATTGGCTGGCAACTCTTTGGGGCAAAAAGGAGGCAATCATTGATAAGCCTGCAATAATCTTCTGGGGTAATAAGGACATCGCCTTTCGCAATATTGAGCTTGAGAAATGGACATCCTTATTGAATGATGTCGAAGTACATGAATACGATAATGTGGGACATTTTGTTCAAGAGGAGTTGGGAGATGAATTGTGTCCATTGATAGAAAGGCATTTGGAGAAAATACAGGCACAATAATTAAAATGCACCTGGACTAAAGATCGATACTGATTCACAGTCCAATAAACTCATATAATTACATAAGAAGTTTTTACACTTCATCTTCGAGATAGAAATCATAACCCTTGAGTTTAATCATTTATCAGCTAGCAATTCTGTGATAAAAAGTTACCTCTTTAATTAATATGATAGGATTGTTTGTTATGCCTGCAGTAAAGCTAACCCAGTACAGTCATGGTTCGGGATGTGGTTGATTTTTCCCGTGTCCCGCTACTCGATGGCGTTGCAGATTATATGATACTTGATTGTGTACCGGGTGGCACACAACGAAACTTTGACAGTTATGGTTATATAATTGCACCATTAAATGATAAACAAAAAAATGTATTATGTGATCCACAAACCAGTGGGGGATTATTGATTGCAGTGGAAGCTCAGGCAGGGTCCAGGCTTGAGGCACTTTTAAAAGTCATCATCTTGAAGCCAGTGAAATTTGTCATGTAACTGAAAGCGTTAGTGAATATTATGTTCAAGTTATATAAATACTGATGCTTGATAATAACTTGAGGAATAATGCTATTATAAATGATATGATAGCTAAAGATTAAAGTGATGAATAAATCAACAGTCAGTATTGGATTAAGTAATCCAAAAAGTCCTGAAAATGTAAATTCAGTAAAACGTGCAGCAGGTAATTTTCGTGTTGATTCTATTTATTATACGGGTAAACGCTATCCCCGAGCTGCAAAACTGAATCCGGCCACAACGAATATGAGTCGTGATATCAGTTTAAATATTCCGCTCACTGGAGTGACATGTCTTATTGATGAAATGCCTGAAAGTATGGGTATCGTGTGTGTTGAATTTGCTGAAAATGCAATACCTTTGCCTGAGTATCAGCATCCGGATAATGCGCTTTATATTTTTGGACCTGAAGACGGCACACTTAGTCAGGACATAATAGACAGGGCCGATGCAGTTGTTTATGTGCCGACTCATGGTTGTATGAATCTGGCTGCAACAGTCAATGTGGTTCTTTATGACAGACTGAGTAAATCTTCACAATGTTATGAAGGTAATGAGCTTATTCGTCAAAGCCGAGATATTAATAATAATCTAAAGGCCAGAAAATAAGGCAATATAAATAATATCATTATCGGACAGAACTATGCTTATATTCTGATAGATTCATCATTTAGTGATATATACTTTTCTGCCGATAGGCTGACCGCATGTTTTATATTTTGAATTTAAAATGACCAGTGTGAGTCATTTTGACGATACAATAAATTTTGCAACAGCCATTTAGTTGGTGACATGTCGTTGAATCATGTATTGACTATACGCTACTTCTCCACCTTCAAGATAAAACCATTTTTTCACTCCTGATGTCTGAATTAAACGGTATAGTGATTCAATTTGTTTTTCAACCGAACCGTAGACCATCAATGTTTTACCTGAACTTTTTACCTCATTTAGAAAAGTAATAATTTTTTCGGGCTCAAAAACAGTGAGTTTTGTTTCTTTTTTAAACATAAATAATTTTCTTAGCATTTTTTGATTTTTTTCTCTGATATCTAAAATAATATAACTATCATCTTCATCTGAACTAATTAGTGTCCATCCGTAAATAGCCTTTTTTTAGCATTCAACTAAAAAAAAGGCCATACAAAATCATATTCAGCTTTCTTAAAATTT
>JAHXHI010000010.1 GCA_025656775.1 gamma proteobacterium symbiont of Bathyaustriella thionipta | reverse complement strand
AACTTATTTAAGGGGGTTTTTGCTTTATAGCATCAATTTTTGTGATTAAAAACGTGGGAATTTACATCATATAAGTTGGCCATACTCACACGGTCAAAAGAAATCATTTAAACTGGGTTCAGAAATTGCGACAAAGTTTAAAAAGTCTGATCCCGGTAAAGAACTGGTTGTCTGGAAGGACATGAATAATATGTTTCGTGTTCATGGCAGTATTAATAAATTTTCTATTCATTTTCTAATTGATACCGGGGCAACATCGGTTGCAATGAGTTCCGTTGAGGCAAAACGAATGGGCTTAAAATATAAAAAAGGGACTCCGATGCATTCGTCAACGGCATCGGGCATTGCCAAAGGTTATGCCCTTACTCTGGATGAAGTGAAAATAGGGCATATTAAAATCTACAATGTCAATGCCGTTATTCTGGAAGGCTTTTTTCCGACAGAAGTATTATTAGGGCAGTCTTTTTTAAGTCGAATCCATATGGTTAGAGACGGCGATAAAATGAAACTAAGAAAGAAATTTTAATTTTATTATCGGCTTATATTTTTTTGTGCTGACAGTATCTATCGGCACAACGTTTTATGTACAAGCCCCGCCTTCATGGAGCGGATTAAATAATGAGTATAGCTGATGCCTCAGCCAGACTAAAAGAGTATCTCAGAAAATAGTTTTAGCTGGCTGATTTTGACATGACATATGACATAAATTCGGCTTCAGGCAGTGGTTTTGAATAATAATATCCCTGAACCAGGTTACACCCCTGCTGAATTAGAAAATCAACCTGCTCCTTTGTTTCAACACCTTCTGCCAGTACATCCAGTTCAAGATTTTTTGCCAGCATGATCATGGCAGAGGTTAAGGCAACATCATCTTTATCTAACGGCAGATCTTTGATAAACTCTCTGTCAATTTTAAGCTTGTTTACGGTAAATTTCTTTAAATAGGCCATAGAAGAATAGCCTGTGCCAAAGTCATCAATAGAGATTCGAATTCCCAGTCCTGTTAATTTTTCTAAAATTTTAACTGCTTTATCGGCATTTTCCATAATGGCACTTTCAGTGATTTCAAGCTCAATCCATTGGCTGGATATTTTTTCCCGTTCAAGAACAGACTTGATCATATCAATCAGTCCCTCATCGCTAAATTGTACGGCAGATAAATTAATCGCAACCGGCACGGGCTGTTTGCCGTGAGCAAGGCATTCATGTAAATGCTTGCAGCTTTGATTAAATACCCACTCTCCAATGGCTATTATCATCCTGTTTTCTTCAGCGACAGGAATAAAATCCAGAGGAGATATTATTCCTTTTTGCGGATCATTCCAGCGGATCAGTGCTTCTGCACCCACAATTTTGTCAGTAAGGGTATCAATTTGCGGTTGATAATAAAGTTCAAACTCATCATTCTTTAATGCTCTGCGTAAACTCTCTTCCAGTTGGCGGCGATTTTGATTTCTGAGGTTTATGTCTTCGCTAAAAAACTGAAAATTCCCCCGGCCGTTTTCTTTTGCATGATACATGGCAGCATCTGCGTTACGGATGAGTATTTCTTTGTTGGTGCTGTCTTCAGGATAAAGACTGATTCCAATACTACTTCCGAGAAAATATTCCTGACCATGTAAATTTATGGGGACAGTAATTGTGTTAATGATTTTCTGTGCAATCGTTCCCGCTATTGTTGATGAATAAATATCAGTAAGAATAATGGTGAATTCACCACCACCCAATCGCGCTACAGTGTCTTTTTCCCGTACACAGGTGAGTAGGCGCTGGGCAACTCTTTGTAATAATTCATCACCGATTTGATGCCCCAGCGTATCATTAACCTGTTTAAATTGATCAAGATCGATAAAAAATAAGGCTAACTTTATATTTTCTTGACGTCGGGCTCTTTTTAGCTCAATCTCAAGGCGATCATAAAATAATTGACGATTGGGTAAATTGGTTAGACTGTCTTTAAACGCAAGTGTTTCGAGTTTATTTTCGGTTTCTTTAACATCAGTGATATCATTAAAAACACCAATGTAATGACTGATATCGCCCTGGGCATTAATGACTTCATTAATAGATAACCATTTGGGATAGACCTCACCATTTTTACGCTTATCCCAAACTTCACCGGACCAGCGCCCAGACTGGTTGATGGATTGCCACATTGCTTTAAAGAAGGCTTTATTATGGCGACCTGAACTGGCAAAACTCGGATTCTTACCTTTGATTTCAGCTAAAGAATAGCCGGTGATATCAGAATATGCCTGGTTACAGTCAATGATCAAGCAATCAGCATCAGTAATAATAATTGCTTCACTGGTATGCTCAAATACAGTTGAAGTGAGATGAAGCTGCTGTTCCGCTTCATTGCGTTTGTCAACTTGATGTTGTAAGGACTGGTTGACCTGATGTAGGGCCTGCTGCTGCAGGTATAGCTCATTCAAATAGGCTTTTTTTCGATATGAAAATAAACTGAGAAAGCCAACTCCAAGCAGCCAGATAGTGCTATGAGAAACCAATAAAGTCTGACGTGATTTCTCCTCTATGGCATAAAAAGGGGCTAATGGTATTGCAACATCTGTTGCTCCTCTTATATCACCTACTTTAATTTTGGTCCAGGCATGACATTTAAGACAAACTTCCTGCATCAGCATGGGCTTCATATAACGTAATACGGGCTCACCATTGAGCTTAGTAATATTGCTATAATCTTCACGAGTTTGTTCGATGAATTCTAATCCCTGCTGTTCCCATTCATCGGGGGCATTATCAGGGTTAAGAAATTTTTTGCCTGTTATACGGGCCTTGATACCATATAATTTCTCCTGTGCATCCATTAGCAGACGTAAAATAATAGCAGGGCTGTATAGGGTTAATTGTTGTCCTGAAGGTGTTACAACATCACGTTCAGGAATATGCTGCATGTATGGACTGGGCTGAATTTCAGGATTCACCTTAACATAGAGACCACCGATATTACTGCCCCAAATCCTGAAAGCACGATCTTTTTTTAAATTTGCCCGAGCTTCTACCTCTGCTAACTGCAAGACGCGATCATGTTCTCTTTGAAAATTCCAGTATAAAGAAGCGCCAATCATTAATGACCAGATAAGGTAACGGGTGCAGATCTTCTTGTGATATATAAAACAACAACTTAATATCAAAAAGAAGTGTTTTCGTGAAAAATTATCGGCTAGATATTGA
>JAHXHI010000288.1 GCA_025656775.1 gamma proteobacterium symbiont of Bathyaustriella thionipta | reverse complement strand
CTTAAGCGAAAGCGTAAATTAGCTGCTCTGGATGATAATTTCAGGGCTGAAATTTTATTAGGGCAGCATTTATAATGCTCTTACCCTGATATTGCATGAGCTATGCCATCTCATTGAACACAACCACAGTGAAAATTCTGGAAGCTGTTAAATAGAGTCATGCCAAACTGGAAAGAGATAAAATACAAATTAGATGAAATGGCAGAATTGTATTTAAATGAGTAATGCTTACCTGTAATTGAAACTAACTGAAATTGTTTAAAATGCTTTTTCATCCATTTAAATAGCGAAGCATTAAGAATTATTTGCTTGAGGGGGCGGGGGCAAAAAGACGCCCCCGCCAAAAGATTAACGTCATTTATCCGATAGATAAAAAAAGCTCACACCTGGCGTTCCATGTGCATAACCCTAAAATTGCATGGATAAGCCATGGACAAGATGTGGACAAACCATTGATAACAAAAAGACGTTCTCAACAGTTTGTCCACAACTTACCCACACAATTTCTTAACGGGTTATACACATTCCACTTATCCGACTCTTTCCAATATACGATAGTTTTAAAGATTTTAATAATAACAAATTTTTTTAATCAATTTTAAAATCAAAAGAAAAAAGATGAGAAGATGAGAAGATATTTCTAAAATATAAACTATAGGGTGTGCATTCTAACAGTTAAACTATAGGGTGAATGTACAACCACCAAAACAGCCACGCATAATGTTAATTGAGAAGCGGATCATCTCATAAGCCGGCATTTTTTTATTCTGATAATCCGTATGTGGCAAACGAGTATAGGGAAGCTCAAATAACTCATCAAACTCTTCAGTTGTTAATGGGTAAGGCGGAGGGTTTAACCAGATGTCTTTATCACCATGCCTCTGCACCAGCGCACGGGCATTACCGGGATTCGTTTCCATATGCAGTACACGTGAAGCGTGAGCATAGAGTACCGCATCACTTTTTACTTTTTCATAAGAAGGTAAACGTATCACTGAGCGTTCACGATCCAATGTTTTTACGATACTTTTCAGGGGAATCGCTACTTCACCCTGGTCGTTTATATCCTGAGAGTGCTTAACAGAACAGTCTGACTGCTCAGTCATTACATAAGGACTGACAACGGCATCGACCTTTCCCGGACGATCAACACGGCTGGAATCAATTTCCATCCAGTTTTTTTGCTGATGACTCACTTTAAAGGCAGTACCACGAATATTATCAAGTTTTTCAATGGCCTCACCACGAGACAAACGATGAGCAATTTCAGTAATCTGACGTTCTCCATTACCAAAAACCAGTAAATCAGCTTTGGAATCCACCAGCACTGAACGCCTGACTTTATCAGACCAGTAATCGTAATGAGCAATCCTTCGTAAACTGGCTTCAATGCCGCCAATCACCACGGGCACATCTGACCAGGCTTCTTTACATCGCTGTGTATACACAGCCACAGCACGGTCAGGCCGCTTGCCGCCCAGATCATCCGGCGTATACGCATCATCATGACGTAATTTTCGATCTGCCGTATAACGGTTGATCATAGAATCCATATTGCCGGCAGTCACACCAAAAAAAAGATTAGGCTTACCCAGAATTTTAAAGGGCTCACTACTGTGCCAGTCAGGTTGGTCAATAATACCGACTCGAAACCCTTGAGATTCCAGAAGACGACCAATCAGTGCCATACCAAAACTGGGGTGATCAACATAAGCATCCCCCGTAACCAGAACAATATCACAAGAATCCCAGCCCAGGGCTTCCATTTCAGCAAGTGTGTGGGGTAAATATTTTGCAACGCCATAACATTCAGCCCAATATTTATCATAAGAAAAAATATTCTGCAAACTTGAAGTTTTTCGGTTTCTGAACTTATTTTTAACACTAGACATGATGAAACAACTCGATGCAGGTCAATGCAATTATATGGGAGATGGGTAAATTATAGTCGTTTTTAACGTAGAAAAAAACCGGATAAAAAACAGGTGAGGTAAGTCAATCAGCCATTATTCGATCAATTAATCAGTTAAATCATGGTGAGAGCGAACAGCAAAAGAAGGCTCAACACAGAGGTACTTAAGATTCAGTACATTGGGCATTCACAGTGACTCAACTGACTTTTCAGATTCAGGCTATTGTATGTCAATATTATTTATACTGACGTAAATACCACCATTCAAAAAATCGTTTCAGCCAGTGAAAAATACGCATTCTGGGCATAACAATATTTCGCTTAGTTGTTCTCGCGACTAACATTCCAGAATTCTGACTATCAACAATACACAGAAGCTCTGCTTTAAAGGTATGACTAGCGGCTTGTCCATTAAATTCAGCTAACATATTCTTCACCGCAGCTTCAGCCTGTAAATCAGCCATATGTGCCTGTTTCGGCAACCAGTCAGGTCCAGGGAAACTGCCCGAATCACCTGCCACATAAACCTTATCCATCGATTCAACTTTACAATGTTCATCAGCCCGTATCATACCGCCAGGCGAACGAGGTAATTCAGTATTATCGAACCAGCTGTTGCCTGTCATACCCGGCATAAAGATAATCAAATCAGCATTGAATTCTCCCCCTTCAGTGATCACACTTTGCTCAGTGAACTGCTTCATTTTATGACCCAGGTGGGTTTCAATATCACGACGTTGCATTTCTTTGAGTAAGCCTTTTACCGCCTTAGGGCCAAGCCGTTGTCCCGGATTTTCAGCTGGGGTAAAAAGACCAGCTTGAACTTGTCACGCCGGCCTTCTTTGCGTAATTGACAATCAATACCAAATAAAAATTCAAACATAGGGCCGCCGCGCATAGCACTGGGTTCTTTTGGGTTACCCGAAAATCCAAATGCGATTGTACCGCCATCCAATGATGCTAATTTATCTCTTATTTGTACCGTTGCATTAACCCCTTCACAAGGGGTAATTGCATGTTCAATTCCCGGTAACTTTTTGATAAATCGACCACCGGTACAAATGATTAAGGCATCATTTTCAATTTCTCCAGCACTGGTGACTAACACTCGACCATTACTTTTTAAACCGATTGCTTCTGCCGCAAGATGTTTAACATTCATACGCTGAAAAAAATTATCCAGAGGAATAATTAAATCTTCCGGCGTAACTATTCAGCATGATTTTTAATCTCAGATAAAATCAGGTAACTTTTTATCAAATAACAATTCCAATGCAAGACTTGAACTTACACC
>JAHXHI010000354.1 GCA_025656775.1 gamma proteobacterium symbiont of Bathyaustriella thionipta | reverse complement strand
GAAGTTTCACTACCTGAAAATGTAATTGCATTTAAGAAAAAATAATTTGGTCGGGGATGGCCGTTGTCACAACTAGGTCTACACCCGTCATATCACCTCGCTTGGTTCCATCACCACCACCTGAAGTTGCATGACAGTTCAGACAGGATTTACGAGTTGTTTTATGCACATTCTGTGCGGCAGCCAAAGTGGTCAGTGACATGGGTGCCATAGGTACGGTGACGGGCAATGTATCACTTCCGGCGGGCAGGAATTGAAAGTCCAGGGTTTCTGGAGTGACATTGGGAATGCCGGCAAATCCGGTACGAATAACTTCATCGCCATTACTTTGAACCAGACTGCCATCAGGATTTTCAGAAAGGTTTAACAATACCAGAGGAGAAAAGCCTTCACCATTTTCAGTCCAGTCAGGGAAGCGTTTATAAACTTCCTGGTGACAGGTCAGACAATCAATATTGGCAAGTTGTTTATAGGCTTCAATTGAGTCGGGCAGCAGGGTGTTAAAATCTGACTGGGCCATTGGAAAGCGACCATTGCCTACGTGACATCCGGCACAGGTGAAGCGTGGTGAGTTTTCTACCGTACCACAATAAGTGTTCACTGCAGTGGCTATCAAATCACCTGCTGCCTGAGCAGGCTGTTTACCTGCCGATGCAAAGGCCATTGGAATGTTGGTAACATCCGGGAAGTCACCACCTTGTTGATAATGTACAGAGCCATGCATATCAACAGACTCGTTCATATGACAGGCCACACAGACTTCAGGTCCGGTATACTCTGTGATATCACAATGCTCAGTGATTGGTGATGTACAGGCTATTGGCTCATCAGTGATATTGGCTGTTGTTGAGTGACTATGACTTGCACTATTATTATCGGTCACCATCAGAGTAACTGTGTAAGCACCGGCAGTTGTATAAGCATAGCCTGGATTAACCTCAGTACTGGAGTTGCCATCACCGAAGTTCCACACATAGGAAGCAATACTGCCGTCAGGATCCATCGATCCTGCACTGCTGAAGTTTACCGGGTTGCCTGTAATTCCGGCATAAGGCCCATTAGCATTAGCTGTTGGTGGCATATTTACCGTTGAATCGGAGATATCTGCAGTGGTCGAATTATTGGCCGTTGCTCCTTGATTATCCATTACCATCAGTTTGACAGTGTAGGTACCGGCAGTGTTATAAGTATGAGTCGGATTTTTATCGTTGCTGGAATTACCATCACCGAAGTCCCACATGTAGGAGGCAATGCTGCCGTCAGCGTCCATAGAACCTGCACTGCTGAAGTTTACAGCAATATTTGTCGTGCCTGTATAAGGTCCATTGGCATTGGCTGTTGGCGGGGAATTTGTATCACCGCCATGTGTACAGTTTTTTGGTGCTTTCTTAACTGATTTTTCATGAGTTCTGCCATCGGATTGTGTGGCTGTAACATTACAAGGTACAGATGCAGGATTGTAAATACGTACTTTCCATTCCTCATCTTTAACGGTAACAGTGCCAAGTGGTATTGATGAGCCAGTATTGGTCACGACGACAGTAAGACCATGAACGCCAACGCCTTTAATTTCCAGACGTTCTTTTTCATGATCCCATTTGGTTTCCCTGATATTAAATTCCCTGTCACCTGCACTGGCAGTGCTAATAACAAGGCATGTTAGTATTAAACAGGTAGTAAACCAATGCATTTTATTTCTTCTAACGTATTTCATGGGACCCCTACGCATATCATTAGAACAATTATTTTGCAAGCCTAACAACAGTATCATTATTATTTTTTATTTCTGTCGACTATGTCTCTTTTTAAAGAAAATATCGATCTATTTATGTTTTAAGTGAGCTAACGTTTTGTATTTTAGTTGTTGTTAGAGGTATATTTTTTTGGTTTTTGTTTTGCTTCCGGTAACGTCTCCTTTAGATTAAGAGAATTTTTTGAAGTGTTTATTTGTGGCTGTATTGCTAATAAAAGTGATTGTTTATTAGCAATATAAGTTGAAAGACCAAGTGTAATAAAAGAGTGTAATGAAAATGTAATAAATAGTTTAGCCAATAAAAATTTGATAGTAAATACAGAATTAGTACATGAAAATCAGGGTGTCTACCAGACGTAGTAGTATTATGTAGTAAACGCTGTGAAATAACCCTTAAGCTGAATGATTGATTAAGATTAGCAGAGATACTTATTAAACGATCTTTTTATTTATGGCTGTTTTTAATCGCTTTAGAATAAATGTTTACTGGGTGTAAATTTACGAAAATACTTGCCTGTTCTATTAAGTTGAGTGTTTTCGTACAGATGATATTATTTTGACAGTTTTTCATTGTTTAAGCGTATTATCAAATAATTGATATATAATAATATTCTTAATGGTAAATATTCGTTACAATATTGCTGTGATCTTATTTATGGCAAACAGCTATTGTGAGGTTAGGGGGAGAATCTAACCAATTAATTTATGATGAATTTATATCAAAAGGACTATTTCATGAAAAAAACAATTACAGCTCTATTTTTAAGCCTTATTTTCAGTACTTCAATATTGCATGCTGATCAAGCACAATTTGTGCGCAATATGGCACATGCCAACCCAGTACCTAATTATATGTCAATTATTAAAATGAATGCGGATAAATTAGGTTTAAATGATGAGCAGAAAAATAAGGTCATGGTATGGAAGAAGAAAAATGGTCCTAAAATGGCTGCCATGGTCAAAAGTGTCATAGAAGGTGAAAAAGAGTTAAAGATTGCCTCAATGGATGGTGTACCACAAACTGAAATTTCAGCAATGTCAGATAAGTTATTGGATACCCGTAAGAAGATTATTTCAGGCAAAACCACATGCCGAGATTATATGATGGATGTACTAAGTGATGCTCAGTGGAAGCAGTTAACTGATATTATTAAAGCGGGGTAGTTGAATTTATTTAAATGGTATGGGGCTGGCCGCTAATTTATTGTTCTACCCCATGCTTTAGTCAGGAGGTTAAAAAAAATAAAAAGCAACTTATTTTTTTCTCAAGCAGACCACTCAATACCTGAGTTGATATTAAACTTTAATTACTCCCATTCCTGGCTTACCTTAATTTCATGTCTCTTCAGCTAACTGTAAATTTAGTTTTTTCAATCAGCTGAGTTTGTAACTATTCAGCATAAATTTAAAAAAAATTGAAAAAAAAAGCTTGACAGAAAAGTTATGTAATTTATTAAAACCGACATGTCTATGC
>JAHXHI010000073.1 GCA_025656775.1 gamma proteobacterium symbiont of Bathyaustriella thionipta | reverse complement strand
TTTCTCTTTCTACTCATTTTTAGGTTCCCCATTAGGTTAGCTCTTATATCTTAACCTATTGTCCAGTTTTCGGGGTCCACTATACTTAGCCACAATGGCCGCCAAACGTCTAATACATGAAGCTGGAATTGCAGCCTGCTATACCTTTGGCTGTCCTCGTGTGGGTGATGAGGAGTGGGTAAGCGGTTTAAAAACACCGGTTTACCGAATTGTAAATGCGGCTGATTCTGTGACCATGCAGCCACCTGGTAATGCAACGGTGACTGTTTTAGGCTGGCTGGTACAGTTCATTCCACAGATAGGTACGTCGCTAAGACAAACGCTGTTATCTAAGTTTGGCGGCTATCTGCATGGCGGTAATATGCGTTATCTGGAAAATGTGCCAGAAGGTCAATATGATGATGTTAAACTACTTTACTCGGTCTCTTTGTTTTTTAGAATTAAAGGCTTACTCTATAATCAATTATCATGGAAACACCTGTTGTCAGATCATTCTATTAATGTCTACCGTAAAAAACTGGCGGTCATTGCCAAAATACGCAATATTGATTCCTGGTCGCTTTTATAATAAGACAGTTTGTTAAGGTATTTTAAATTATGATTACTTTTAGCTAACTTTCCACATCATAATGCTTATGACAGGGAAGCGCTTAAATAGAGCATTAAACTTATTCTTAAACTATGACTAAACTCTTTAAATCAAGTTTTGCTTTGCTGTTCTGTACGGGAATAATTGCCTTAACCGTCATTATCGGCTTTGCCTTTTATGAGTATAAATCACAGATTGACGGCTTTATTACAATGTCATTTATTGTTTTTATCGTGATAATTTTGCCCGTTCTGGTGTTTTACCTGATACTGTCTTTATTTATAAAAAAATAACTTCATTATATTATTACAAGCACTACTATCCTCTGTAATATCAATAATTACATTGCCTCATCAGAAATTAATTTAAAGTTGATACTTTAGTTATCTTAGTCTCATTATTCAGTGCTTTTCTGGTAATGGTGTCATAAAGACTGGTAACCTGAGCAAACAGGTTCTGGTACTCCTGATGTTTTGAGACAAAGTCAACATATTGTCGAGTATCGCTTAACACTTTAGATAAAAAGTTTATATCTGACTGATTGAGTGTGCCGCCATTATCAACTAAATCCTTTATATGCATGATTCGTGGCAAGCGCTGTTTCTGAAAGCGTTCCATAACCACCGTCAGTACGCCTTCATTCTCAAGTGGATATGCCATAGTTTATCCCCCCTGTTGATGAATTATTTTCTATTATCTTTCTAATTTAAAGATAGGAAAAATAAATGTGTTTTTCAATAGGTCTTTTTAAAAAAGCCCTATAATAATAAAGAATTGAATAATCAGTGTGATAAGAGAAATCTCTGTTTTGCTGTATTGATTGCAACCGCTTTAATGCAATGGTAAAACAAAAAGAAGAAATGGAGCATTGCTTATCACTCCAGGTGTTTTTAAAATTATGAATAACAGGGTTTAAACAGGTTTTTTGAAATGGCATTAGAAGGGTGCATAACGATCAGCTTGCAAACAAGCTCCGGGCGTGTTGATCAGGTTATGATTAATTCCAGTCGACCAGTACATGCCTCCAAAGTGTTTCATGGTAAAACAGTGGCTGAAACGCTAAAAATGTTGCCCATGCTGTTTTCTATCTGTGGCACAGCACAGGCCTGTGCCGGTGTTCGAGCCTGTGAGCAGGCTCTGGGAATGACAGCGCCGACAGGTATCGAGGCAGTGCGTGACAGCCTGGTAAAAATGGAGACGCTGCGTGAACATCTGTGGCGAATTGCACTTGATTGGCCTATATTTATTAGTGAGACAGCTGAAAAAAATGTGATCACTGATATATTAATGCTGCAGCGTGACTATCGTCATGTTTTAACCCGTGATACCGATCCTTTTGTATTACACACACAGGAAGCTCACTATGATGCAGAACAATTACACAGTGTGGCACACCAGATTTTGACACTGCTTGAGCAAGCAGTGTTTGCAATATCGCCAGCGCAGTGGCTGGCGATTCATTCACCTGAACAGCTGGAACAATGGGCTGCATCTGCTCAGACCATGTCTGCACGAATGCTTTGCTGGGTCATGCAAAAGGGCTGGAATACCATAGGTGCTTGCCAGATAGAGACTTTACCTGTGTTGGACAGGGTGCTTTTAAATAAAGCATTAGCTGATGATGAATTTGTCAGGCAGCCTCAGTGGTTGAACAAATGCTGTGAAACCACGAGTAATACCCGGATTGACACGCCTTTATTACAGCAGATGAGACATCAGCATGACAATGGTTTACTGGTGCGATTGGTGGCACGTCTTACTGAAATAGCGCAACTGTCCGACGCTTTATTGTCAGAAAGAATGACAGGGAATAGGCAGTACAATGATGTCATTGAAAAACCGCTGTCCATTAAACAAACAGGTATTGGACAAGTTGCTGCAGCACGAGGTCACCTGGTGCATCGAGTCTGCCTGCAAGATGAACAAATTATGAATTACCAGATCCTTGCTCCGACAGAATGGAACTTTCATCCACAGGGTGTCGTCGCTCGCAGCCTGGCCTGTGTGCAGGGCGATGAGGCACAAATGGAACAGCAGGCGCGCTTATTAATTAATGCTATCGACCCCTGTGTCGGTTATGAATTGAGTATAAAGAGATAACAATATGTGTTTGGCATTACCTGCAAAAATAGTGTCTATTAATAAAATAGACGATACTGCAATAGCGGCTATTGGTGAAGTAAAAAAAGAAATTTCACTTGCCCTGCTTGAAGAGGTGGCGATAGGAGACTATGTGCTGCTCCATGTGGGCTATGCGCTGAACACCATCAGCCCGGAAGAAGCAGAACGCACACTGAAAATAATGGCTGAAGCAGGTTTGGTTGAAGGATAAGTGATGAAGTATATAGAAGAATTTCGCCAGCATGATTTAGCACAACAACTTTCCAGTGCCATCAAGAATACGGTAGAACCAGAGCGTCAGTATAATCTGATGGAGTTTTGCGGTGGGCATACACATGCCATTTTTCGATATGGTGTGCAGGATCTGATGCCAGCTAATGTTAATTTTGTACATGGTCCGGGATGTCCAGTGTGCGTATTACCTATTGGTCGCATCGATAATGCAATTCAACTGATAAAGCAGCATAGGCAGGGCAAGATCATTATAAATGAGAAAAATTGATATAATAAGGGAACTTTTTACATAAACAAGGATCAGATCAATAAACCATTATG
>JAHXHI010000108.1 GCA_025656775.1 gamma proteobacterium symbiont of Bathyaustriella thionipta | reverse complement strand
GCATAGACATGTCGGTTTTAATAAATTACATAACTTTTCTGTCAAGCTTTTTTTTTCAATTTTTTTTAAATTTATGCTGAATAGTTACCATAATCCTAAGTAAAATAAAATCGATCATTGCCAGTCATGTTGATTTCTTTTAATAAATTTATTTTTAAAAGAATGAGAGGAAAAATGTATTGGCTGTACAACTCGAAAAAAATCATTAGATTCACCTGATGAAACACGCTCTTTTAATGATAATAAAGGAAAGGCTGAAATTGTCACTATAGGAGGAGTCATCTTTGGAAGGAGTACTTTTGAGCCTGGATTATAGGCGACGAGACAAGCATATTAATTGACATCACTGGTTTTGGTAATTATGCGCAGGCTTCATAGTCTTTTTTTATTAATTTTTATGAGAAATGATTTAATATGACCAAAATAGCAATTGTCCAGGAATCACCTGTTTTACTCAATCGAAAAAAGACGATTGAAAAAGCCGTTTTGTTAATTGAACAAGCGGTATCATCTAAAGCTGAATTAATCGTTTTTCCTGAAGCTTATGTTTCTGGCTACCCAGCATGGATCTGGCGTTTGCGCCCTGGCGCTGATTGGGGGACAAATGAAGAACTTCATGCCAGATTATTAAATAGTTCTGTTGATATTGATGCTGGAGATTTAGAGCTTTTATGTGATTCGGCAAAGAAAAATAACATCACTATTGTCTGTGGTTTAAACGAACGAGATAGCAGTCTAAGTCAGGCAACACTATACAACACGGTCGTAATAATTAGTAATGATGGAAAAATTACTAATCGTCACCGAAAGTTAATGCCGACAAATCCTGAGCGAATGGTCTGGGGCTTTGGTGATGGTTCTGGTTTAAAGGTTGTAGATACTCCGGCAGGAAGAGTAGGGACACTTTTATGTTGGGAAAATTATATGCCATTAGCCAGATACTCACTTTATGCACAAGGTATCGAAATTTATATAGCTCCCACCTATGATAGTGGCGATGCATGGCTGGGGACTATGCAGCATATTGCCAGAGAAGGGCGTTGTTGGGTTATAAGCAGCGGTGTTGCTCTTACAAATAGTGATATTCCTGCTGATTTCCCGGATAGAGACGAGTTGTATCCTGCTGCTGAAGAGTGGATAAATCCTGGAGATTCTGTCGTCATTGCACCTGGAGGCGATATAGTGGCTGGCCCTATGCGCAAAGAAAAAGGTATTCTTTATGCTGAAGTCGATTCACAACGTGTAGCGATATCAAAACGGGATCTGGATGTTGTCGGACATTATTCCAGATCGGATATTTTTACTCTTAGTGTTGATCATCAGCCACAAAGCCCAATTAAGTTTAAGTAAGCTCATGATTTTTTGTTTGCTAATTGCTCTTGATGGCCTATTCCAGCAATTCAGGCATTGACACCATCGGCAGCTCAATTTACTGATAACCGCCATTCGGCAGTGAATCAGCACTCAATTATATTCCTCCTTATACTGAGTAATGGTGAATCCATAATTCTTGAGCTAAGATAATCTAATACAAACTACTTTCTCAATTTGCTATAGCTGAATAATAATAAGCTTGAATAGAATTATGATCAGGAATAAGTTAAATGATGAATAGACGGAATTTTCTCCATGCATCAATTGCATTTGCTGGTTCAATGCTGGTGAACCAGCTCTATGCAGAAAGCCATGTAAAACCATTATCTAAAGCAATTCCAGGAAGTGGCGAATTACTACCGGCAATTGGTATGGGAAGTTTTGTTAACTTTAATGTGGGTAATGACCTTGAAATATTGAGACAACGCACAGAATTACTCAAACATTTTTTTCAGCTCGGTGGAGGATTGATTGATTCCTCTCCCATGTACGGCTCATCTGAGAAGAATTTAGGTTACTGCATTGAACAAATCAAACCGGTGAATAATCTGTTTTCTGCGACAAAAGTCTGGACTACATCCGTTGCAGATGGACCAATGGAAATTGAAGCATCTCGTCAGCTCTGGAAGGTCAACCAATTTGATTTGTTGCAGGTTCATAATTTATTGTCCTGGCAGGGGCATTTAGAAACCTTATTTGAAATGAAACAACAAGGTAAATTGCGTTATGTGGGGATAACGACATCTCATGGAAGGCGGCACCGGGAGTTGGAAAAAATTATGCAATCCCACCCCATTGACTTTGTTCAGGCAACCTATAATATTCTTGACCGTGATGTAGAGCAACGCATTCTTCCCATTGCTAAAGAAAAGGGTATTGCGTTTATTGCAAATCGTCCTTTTCAGCGTGGCGATTTAATTGATTGGGTTAAACAATATCCACTTCCTGAATTTGCAAAAGAATTAGATTGTGACAGCTGGGCCGCATTGTTGCTTAAATTTATTGTTTCACACCCAGCTGTTACTTGCGCTATCCCTGCTACGAGCCGTATCGATCATTTATATGAAAATATGAGTGCGATGCAAGGAGTGGTTCCCGATCAAAAAATGCGGGATAAACTTATCCGATATGTAACTACTTTATAATGGAACTTTGGTTATCGTACTCGCTGCGTGATTTACTCATTTTTTCATCTGATGCCTACTTCAGGCTTTATGAACTGTCGAATTTGGCATTGTGGCCTTTCCATATACCACTTATTTTATTATCTTTAGTCGCATTATACATGGTTCGTTTTCGGCATGTGCTGGTGCAAAAAATACTCTTAGTCTGGCTGGCTATAATTTGGCTGTTTGTTGGGTTCTGGTTTCTGAGAACGTTTTATAGTCAGATAAACACACTTACTCATCCACTAAGCTATCTGTTTTTTTGTGAGGCTGCTCTGTTGGTTTTATCTGGATTGATGACAAGTAGCACTGTAGCTCAGGAATATCATGCCACTGTACGAACACTAGTTGGATGGGCAATAATACTGTATGCATATTTTATTCATCCAGCTACCGCTATATCTTGGGATCGGAGCTTTACAGGAATTGAGGTTTTCGCCGTTGCTCCAGATCCAACCTCAATTGGAACCTTGGGCTTTTTGATGTTGCTAAGAACGAGAGGTTACCTGTATTTAATGATAATCCCTTGTCTTTGGCTTACTTTCAGTGTTTTGACTTATATGGCATTCTAATATTTTCGTATCAAATAAAGTGAGCTATGTTTTTTTAATTGGTATTTTTAGGTGGTTGTGCAGGGGTTTATTAATTAGTGTCCATCCGTTTATTCCAAGCAATTGATATTATTATAAAAACAGGAAGAAAAACTGAAATAAACGGCCGGATAAAATG
>JAHXHI010000112.1 GCA_025656775.1 gamma proteobacterium symbiont of Bathyaustriella thionipta | reverse complement strand
ATCTTAGAAATTGAAAGCTATTTATGAATCCTGTATTGTGGATTTATTGAAAAAGTATTAAAAATAGGGGTTATTCTACAGCCTCGTTAATATATTCTTTACTTTATCACCGGGTATTAGTTTAACCGAGGGATTATTATTGCCCTTTTCATTAGCATATTGAATGCCACGTACACTGCTGACCGCATCCAGATGGGCCATTTCCTGCCAGATATAGGATTCATAAGCCGAGCCGGTATATCCTGAGAGTAAAAAGGCATTAAAAATAAACTCACCGGTGGTTAAATCATTGGCACCACCCTGACCACCCTGAACATCTATCAGAAAACCATCACCTGAGATACCAAAGGGTAAATCAAACAGGTAATTGACGGTTTTGCGGGTTGAGGTCAGACCAATGTGGTTACCCAGCACGCCATATGCATTATACAAGGCACCAATGCGGGTATTGGCTTTGGTGATATAATCCATGTATTTCAGGCCCGTGATATGGAGAAATTCTCCCAGTGTTTCATCCTGTAAACTATTGGGATCATTAATTTCTCCAACCGATTCTAATAACGCATCAGAACGTTTATTAATTAATTGGTCCGAAGCCTGTAAGGCATAACCTTGTAGTGAGTGATAATTATAGGCGGCGATATTTCTATAGGTGATGTTTTTCCCGGTGTATGGATTAATAAAGGTTGAGCCTCTGACAATCTGCATCACCAGCTGATTTTTTTGGGGTACACAGCCTCACACTCTGTTTACCATTAATGATCAGGTCATCACCATCAATGCTGAGAACCGGTGTCACAAAAGGATTGACGACACAATTATTTTTATCTATTTGTGACTGTGTTGCACCATCAAAGCGTAACGTCACGCGCTTTGATGCAATTTCAGGCATGTTGAGATCAACCCGGGGATGCAATACATTATTATGTTTATCTTTAACGGTAATACGAAATACAAAACGATGATTCTGCGGTAAAGTTGCTGTATCGGAGCTGGTGATACCATCACCCCATTGGGCAAAGCCCAGAACATGATAAGGCAGTGTGGAGGGTAGAATATCCTGCTTAACCAGCCGTTTTGTACCCTGATTGCCAATAGGCTCGATGGCTTTTCCCAGTTTTTGTGCCAGTCGCTCCTCAAAGGCTTCATGCGGCAGCTGCAAACTGCGTTTGAGCATGTAACCATCTGTACCGTAGAAAAAATCATTCAAGTCAAAAGAATCCGGTACCGTAGTTCCCTGTACATAATCCTTTTGTTCATAACTGGGATCCAGAGGTATCCAGTGATAGCCGCTGGCATCGGCACGACTGCCGCGATAGTTATCATAAGGGATACAAGCCTCTATCCAGGTATGCAATTTGAGTCCATACCCTATTACGGTATCATTATTATCAACCACGCTAACGTGATAATGGTCAATTTGTTTAAAGCCTTCCAGCCCTTTTGCACCCATCCAGTTGAATCCTCGTTCATCATCCGGCGCAAAACTGATATGCCCCCGCACATAACGGGCAGGAATTTTTGACACACGCAATAAGGCAATAATGAGTGAGGCTTGATCGGTGGCATTACCTGAGCCGCTGACTAATGTGGCAGTGGCCCCTTTAAGTGAGCCAAAATAAGCCTGATAACTGATATGGTTGGCCACGTATTCATAAATTTTAAGCGGGTTATAATCTAATTGCTTAGCCAGTTTGAGTATTGTTTGATCGAAGCGGATTTCAGGGGCAGCTTCGGCGAGATCGGCCGGATTATAATCACAAGTTTGTGCTTCGCTATCAACCTCCGGCAGGGTAATGCCCAGTGTACTTAAATCACCATTGGCTGCCAGCATTAAGGGTAAACTGCGGCCATATTGAGTATAAGCCGGAGGTGCTGCCTGCTTAGCTTCATCTTCGTCAGGTAATTCTTTCTTTTGTGGGTAGGTAAAAGTGGGTTCAGGCTCAGTGAATTCAGAGACAGGCGGCTTTAGGGTATTGAGGTAATTTAGTGCTGCAGTCAGGGCTTTTTCATGTGCACTTTGATGTCACTACTGACTACGGTTATAAGTCGGCTATTGAGTTGTTTAAAGCGATCTGTGACCTGTTGTTCATAGTCATTTAATGCCTTAATATGTTTGCTGTCATGTGCTGATTCATCCTGCATTTGGTGCAGATGGGTGAGCACTTCTTCTTTAATGACATCCAGTTCGTGGATTTTGCTCTCCAGCAGGTTCAGGCTGTTAGTTGAGACATTCACATCGGTTTGATTTATTTGCTCCAGTAAGTTTTGTGTATCATCGAGGTGAGTGGTCAGTGACCGGACAAGAGAAACGGGTATGTCTGAACGGGATTCTCTGACGGATTCTTTTTGAGCAATGCGTTTAAAACCTTCCGGCAGTGTTAAATGAGCCTTTGTCGGCTTAACTGAGGTGGTCTGTGCTTCTTCTTTGACCTTTTCTTCGGCTTTGACTGCAGAGGATGATGCTTTTAAGGGGGCTGTATTGCGGATAAAACTGTTGATTGTTTGATTGATCTGTGATGCGGAGTAAAAACTGTATAAGGTTAAACTGCAAGCAAAAACAAGTAACATCAAGCCAATAATAAGTATATTATTTCGTAATAAATGCATTTATATATCCATCTTTGTTATTATTTATCCGTACAATCAAGCGACATGTGATATTGAAGTAAAGAAGTGATGACTTCCATGACTGATTGTTACTAACTGGTATTGTTTAATTCAGAAGCAGGTGGTTAATAATGATAAGTACTGCTTCATCGAATAGCGGGTTACGGCTGACTGCTATTTCATCACTATCTGTCATGCCGTCATTGTCATCATCCGGATCGGCATTGTTGCCAAGACCATCACTGTCAGTATCCAACCATTCATCGGGGTTCTCAGGAAAAGCATCATAAAGATTAAGATAACCATCACCATCGATATCATTGCTCACTGTCAGAGTAACCAAAGAAGAAGCACAGAGGTTATTGGTATCACAAACTTGGTAGGTAAAAGTATCATTACCAATATAATTTGTGTTTGGTTGATAGGTAAAAAAACCTTGGCCATGATGAGTTAACACGCCATGAAAAACAGTTGAGATAACGGACAATGTTTGTAAAGCCTGGGTTTGATCATTGTCAGTCACATTAAAGTATGCGGGCGGATTTTCGGGCAGGATAATGATGTCATTACTTAATACGGGCAGGGTAAGAGCATTATAAATGCTGCCCTAATAAAATTTCAGCCCTGAAATTATCATCCAGAGCAGCTAATTTACGCTTTCGCTTAAG
>JAHXHI010000296.1 GCA_025656775.1 gamma proteobacterium symbiont of Bathyaustriella thionipta | reverse complement strand
GCATAGACATGTCGGTTTTAATAAATTACATAACTTTTCTGTCAAGCTTTTTTTTTCAATTTTTTTTAAATTTATGCTGAATAGTTACAAGAAATGTAATGAACAGACGCCTTTTATTATCCATGAGCTGTATTTAAAAGGTCATCTATTAAGCAACTCACTGCTGCTGTTTGCACTAAGTTACTTACCTATATAGACATTGTAATTATTATTTAGTTCAATACAAAGAACTGCTTCATATTTTTAATAGTAAACGACTAATTTAAAAGGGTTTTATGAAATACAACGATTTGCGTGAATTTATTGATAAATTAGAAGAAATCGGTGAACTTAAACGTATCCAGCACAATGTCGATCCGAACCTGGAAATAACAGAAATTGCGGATCGAGTATTACGTGCAGGAGGTCCGGCATTATTATTTGAAAACCCAGCCGGACATTCTGTACCCGTTTTGGCAAATCTATTTGGCACCCCCAGACGAGTCGCCCTGGGTATGGGTGAAGATGATGTCTCACAATTGCGTGAAATCGGTAAATTACTGGCCTTTCTAAAGGAACCCGAACCACCTAAAGGTTTTAAAGCGGCAATGAAAACCTTACCAATTTACCGTAAAGTGCTTGATATGGCTCCTAAAATTATCAAACGTGCACCCTGCCAGAAAGTGCTTCTGGAAGGTGATGAGGTCGATCTCAATCAATTACCCATTCAAACCTGCTGGCCGGAAGATGCCGGTCCGTTGATCACCTGGGGATTAGTGGTCACCAGGGGCCCTAAAAAAGAGCGTCAGAATCTGGGGATTTATCGACAGCAGGTGATTGCAAAAAATCGGGTTATTATGCGCTGGCTGGCACATCGCGGCGGGGCTCTGGACTATAGAGAATGGCAGGAACAACATCCAGGCGAACGTTTTCCTGTTTCTGTTGCTCTGGGCACCGATCCAGCCACTATTTTAGCTGCGGTAACACCCGTACCGGATTCACTATCAGAATATGCATTTGCCGGTCTGCTGCGTGGTGCAAAAACTGAACTGGTCAAATCAATAGGCAATGATCTGCATGTACCTGCCAGCAGTGAAATTGTACTGGAAGGTTATCTCGAACCGGGAGACGAAGCACCAGAAGGGCCCTTTGGTGATCATACCGGCTACTATAACGAGATCGATAATTTTCCGGTGTTCACCATTGAACGTATCACCATGCGCCAAGATGCCATTTATCACAGTACCTATACCGGACGTCCACCTGACGAACCTGCTGTGCTGGGTGTTGCTTTAAATGAAGTTTTTGTGCCCATTTTACAGAAACAATTCCCTGAAATTGTTGACTTTTACTTACCACCTGAGGGCTGCTCTTATCGAATGGCTGTGGTCAGCATGAAAAAGCAATATGCCGGCCATGCAAAGCGGGTTATGTTTGGCGTTTGGTCATTTTTGCGTCAGTTCATGTATACTAAATTTGTTATTGTGTGTGATGATGATGTCAATGTCAGAGACTGGAATGATGTTATCTGGGCAATGACAACCCGTATGGACCCTGCCAGAGACACTTTATTAGTAGAAAACACGCCGATTGATTACCTTGACTTTGCTTCACCGGTATCGGGTCTGGGTTCTAAAATGGGTATGGATGCCACCAATAAATGGCCGGGTGAAACGAATCGAGAATGGGGGCGTGCCATTGTGAAAGATGAGGACGTTGTAAAAAAAGTCGATGCGATGTGGGATAAACTCGGTCTTTAACAAAGGAATTTAAGATGAAAACAAGACACTCTATTATGGTTATTTTACTATTGCTCTCAATAAGTCTTTCTGCTCAGGCAGTTGAGCTGATTGACAAAAAAGGGACATTTGATTCTAAAGCATTTGATGGCAAGATCTATAATGACCGTGGCAAATATACAGGCATGATTACGCCTGAAGGAAAAATGTACGATGCCGAAGGGCAGTTTACCGGGCAGATAAAAAATCAAGCCATTCTTGATAGCAATGGAGCGCCTAAAGGCTTCATCCGAGATGGTAAAATATATAATACAGACGGCAGCTACAAGGGGCGCTTAAAGCGCTGATTCTTGCTTCTGAAATGGTTACAAAGAGCAATTACTCATTCATCAGCTGGCGTATTTTAGGAAATAGATCGCTCACAAGCATCCCATTTTTACCTTCCAGTGAGACTAAATCACCAGCTTTTGCATGTAAACACACGCCCAATTGTACTGCGTCTTCTATCGATAATTTTTGCGCCAGTAACGCACCGATAATACCGGTTAGACAATCACCCATTCCTGCACTGGCCATCCCTTCATTACCATAAGGACAAATGGCAATATCTTCTTCTATATTCACCAGAGTACCAGCACCTTTTAATACAAACGTACCGTAATATTTTTCTTTGAGCTTGCTGATCATTTCAAAGCGATTAGTATCGATGGTCGGGTGTTCAGAGGAGTATTTTAATAATCGGCAGGCTTCCCCGAAATGAGGAGTATAGATAACATCCTGACTTCGAATGACTAAATTATGATGCGCCATAATATTCAATGCGTCCGCATCAATAACACAGCTGATTTTATGCTCATCAGAATTAAATTGCTGTTTAACCAACTTAATAATTTTATCCAGTAAAGCAATACCCCACTGATCAGTACCCAGCCCCGGCCCAATGGCAATCGCTGTCGCCTTTGCTAATAGCGGCTCGAGTTCATCCACATTCTCAATACCGTGTACCATTAACTCAGGACGAGCACTGGTAATGGCATTCACATTTTCTTTTCGTGTGGCAATGCTCACCAGACCAGAGCCGGTTCTCAAAGCCGCTTCACCCGCAATACGACAGGCTCCAGCCATACCATAGTCACCACCTATAATCAGCAGGTGCCCGTGATCGCCTTTATGACTAATAGGGCTTCGACAGGGCAGTTTAGCAGCAATATTATTCCATTCCATTAAAATGGCACTGTGATCAATTTGTTCATACAAGGTGTCAGCAACGCCGAGTGAAGCAAATTTTATTTTGCCGCAAAAATAACGCGCCTGAGCAGTATACATACCCATTTTTTGACCGACAAACGTCAGCGTATAGGTTGCATTAACTGCAATTCCATGGCTTGCACCGGTATCGGCATCCAGTCCAGAAGGAATGTCAATCGCCAATACCGGTTTAGGGCTGGCATTAATGGCTGCGACAGTATCATACCACTCACCCTCCAGCGCCCGGTTTAAACCCGTGCCGATTAAGGCATCAACGAGGCTGTAGAATAACCCCTATTTTTAATACTTTTTCAATAAATCCACAATACAGGATTCATAAATAGCTTTCAATTTCTAAGATTA
>JAHXHI010000119.1 GCA_025656775.1 gamma proteobacterium symbiont of Bathyaustriella thionipta | reverse complement strand
GGGGATTAAGACAAAACGATTAAAGGCTGGTTGGGACAACCAATACATGCTTAAAATTCTAGGGCAATCAAATTAAGCGCGATTGCCCTGGATGATTTATTCAAATTTAAATAAAATATTAGTAACTACTCAGCGTATTCATCTTTTACCCAACTTTGTCGTTATTTTTGTACTCAAATGGTCACATATTCGTATATGCTCACACAACGCCTGTGGCGCCCATAAAGGGCCGTGCAAAAATGCCTAGAATTTGGGCAAAATCCAAACACGCTGAGTAATTATAATTATTACAATAATTTATGGATGTAAAATCAGATGACGATTGATATTGGTGTTAATCTCACTCACTCTCAATTTAAAAATGATATTGAGCAGGTTATAAAAAGTGCATTAGCAGTGCAGGTGGATACCCTGATTGTCACGGGTACCAGTATAGAGCACAGCCAGAAAGCACAGCAATTGACTGAGCAGTTTCCTGACTGTTTATATGCCACAGCAGGTATTCATCCGCATGAAGCCAGTTCGTTAACGAATAAGAGCGTGACACAATTGCAGGCTTTACTGCAAGATAAAAAGGTGATGGCTGTGGGTGAGTGCGGTCTTGATTTTAATCGTAACTTTTCCACCCCTGCGGACCAGTTGAGCTGTTTTGAAGTTCAATTAGAACTGGCGGTAGAACTTCAAATGCCGGTTTTTTTACATCAAAGAGATGCCAATGATGACTTTATCAAGTTAATCAGGAAATATCGTTCCGGTCTGGTTGATGCGGTGGCTCATTGTTTTACGGGTGGTCAAAAAGAATTAGAATCTTATCTGGAAGAAGATCTTTATGTGGGGATTACCGGCTGGTTATGTGATGAACGACGCGGTAAAGAATTAAATGCGTGTGTTCATCTGATTCCAGGAAACAGGTTAATGGTTGAAACGGACGCGCCTTATTTGTTTCCACGAGATTTGAAATTAGCCAATGAAAATACCTTAAGCAGCAAAGCAAAGAAAAAAATCCGCAGCAGGAATGAACCGCAATATTTACCTCATATTATTGAAACGCTGGCTAAAATAATGAAAGTTGATGCACTCGAGCTCGCTCAATTAACCACTTATAATGCCCAACGCTTTTTCCGGCTTTAAATAAAATAAAGTGTGATGTTTATTACATTGACGTTATCGAAATAAGCCTATAATGATATTAACATCATCTTCAAGGCGCTACTTTTATGACTTTACGAATAAGTATATTTTTTCTGGCAGTTCTTTTTTCTTCATTGCTATATGCTGTGCCTTATGTGGTTGGAGATAAGATAGACGCTGTTTCTTTACATGATCAGCATGAAAAACAGGGGGTTATTAATAAGGCTACCCGAATGATTTTATTCAGTCGGGACAAGAAAGGCGGAGAGATACTGACGGATGCCTTGTCACGTATGCCAAGAGATTTTCTAGGCGAACAAAAAATGATCTATATTACTGATATCAGTGCTATGCCGGGTCTGATTTCAAAATATATCGCGATTCCTTCGATGCAAAAGAAAAGTTTTTCAATATTGCTGGACGCAGATGGTACAAACACGGCAAATTTCCCCGATAAAAATGCCATGGCAACACTGATTTATCTGGAATCACTCACAATTACTCAAGTGATTTATGTTGAGTCTGTTGAAGCTGTCGTGACGAGATTAACTGCCCCATAGACGCTTTATCCATGATTTTGATTTTAATTCCGGCTTTGCTCCGGCTGCGACAAAGAAACCCGAGTATTGCATATCTTCTTCTAAAATATGTTTGGATAACCAGGACTTCAAAAAGTGCATTAGCTCAAAACTTATCGCTGTTTTACCAAATGCGACTTTTTTCTGAAGCTCCAAAACATTGTTAAGCAGTTCATCGTGAATTTCTTTATGATCTTCATAACCAGGATAGCCAAGAATGCGCATCAGGCTTTCTTCTACAGCAAAGTGTATTTTAGTGTAGTCTGCTAATTCAGATAGTATTTCTGAGACTACATCACTCCCATGATGTTCTTCAATAGCGGTATGCATTTTATTAATTAAATTGACTAACACTTTATGTTGTTCATCAATTTCCTCAATTCCAACGCTTAATTCACCCGTCCAATTAATAAATTCACTCATTGTAAGTACCTCTCTTTATAAAATACACTGATAAATAATAAGGATATAGTCATTTAATAAAATATCATATATTGAATTGTATAAATAGTATATAAGTCACAACTTTTAAGTATTAATATTATTAAATTCAAAGAATTGGATCTAAACGTCGTGCCTGATTTCTGGTATAGTGATATTAAATTATGTTTAATAAGCAGGTTGGTTATAAATGAATAAGGTAAAGATTTATAGTACAGGTAGATGCCCAATGTGTACCCGTGCGAAAGGATTATTTGATAAATGGAATATTGAATTTGAAGAAGTGCGTGTGGATACGGATCGTGCAGGGTTGATTGAAATGTCTAAAGTGACTAATGGTGCACGTACCGTTCCGCAAATTACAGTAGGTGGTCAATGGATAGGCAGCCTTACTGAGCTCACTGAATTACATATGGATGGCGAGCTGGATCATTTGATGCAATGAACCAGCTTTTACAATGACTAAAGACCGGGAGATGGTGGGGGTTGAGGTGAACCGGGTGCTTTATTTTTAGGGGGTGTTTTCCCCAGCTTTTGTTTAACCCGTTGTGCTTCAGCCGATTCGACTGCTGATAGATACTCCTCTCGAGTCATCATGGATGATGCGGCATCACGAAAACGTTCCCCTTCACGTTCACCATTGAGATAGGCCATATGAAACCAGACATAAGCCTGGTGATAATCTTTTTTAGTGCCCAATCCATACAGATACATACTGCCCAATTTTCCATAGGCACGCCCATCACCTTTCTCTGATGCGGCATAAAACGCTTTAAATGCTGTCTTTCGGTCACCTTGTGAATTTGCATTTTCTCCGGCGATATAATCGGCGAATACTGAACCAGATGAAATGATGCAAAGAATGGAAATGAAGTTTCGTAACATAATTTTATAAAAATACGTATTCAAAATAGTATACCTGTTTAAAAATAAACGCTAGTGTAGCTAAATTTATAGCTGCTAGCAATTGAATAAACAGAGAAGACTATTTGGTTATCTTGGAAGTATGCAATATAAGTTATGGTTTATATAGTAATTAAGTGATGTTTTCGTGAGATATATAAAATTAAATAAATATTACTTTTAGGGTCAGGGCAATCGCGCTTAATTTGATTGCCCTAGAATTTTAAGCATGTATTGGTTGTCCCAACCAGCCTTTAATCGTTTTGTCTTAATCCCC
>JAHXHI010000185.1 GCA_025656775.1 gamma proteobacterium symbiont of Bathyaustriella thionipta | reverse complement strand
ACTGGCTGCATGACAGCAGAAATGATGATGGATATTATATATCTTATTTTTTAATTGTGTTGTCTTGACAGTGGGGTCCACTATAGATGACTAATGTCGTAGCACCGCAATCCGTATCCTTTGCCACCCTGGTTCAAATGTTTTTTACCGAGTATCTTATATCACAACGTGCCATGAGCCCCTGTACGATCGCTTCTTATCGGGATTCTATGATGTTGTTTCTGGACTTTACACGAAGTCATATTGGAAAAGCACCAACAAACCTGGAAATTGAGGATATCAATCCTGCTTTAATTCTGGCATTCCTTAATCATCTTGAAAAAGAGCGACACAATACGGTGCGAAGCCGTAATCTGAGGTTGGCGGCATTGCGTGCCTTCCTGAAATATGCCGGCCGACAGGATGTGTCCTCTCTGCAGGCTATCGAACAGGCTTTAAGTGTACCCATGAAGCACTTCAAAACCCCCATGCTTGATTATTTATCACGAGAAGAAATGATGGCGGTCCTGGGTCAGCCCGGTAAAAACTGGACCTCAAAGCGCGATCACCTGTTAATCAGCATGCTCTACAATACCGGCGCACGGGTTTCGGAAATCATTAAAATAACCATCGGTGATGTTATTTTAGAAGGTGCCGCCTTTGTTCATTTGCACGGCAAGGGACGTAAAGAACGCTCAATGCCTTTATGGAAGAGTACGGCTCAGGAAATTCGGGGCTGGTTAAAACAGAATCCCGATTTAGACACTGATTCAGCTCTGTTACCTAATCGAAATGGGGAGTCGATGACGCGATTTAATGTGACTAAACGGCTTAATCTTGCGGTTGAGAAAGCAAGTCATACTTATAAATCGCTGTCCAAAAAGAGAATATCTCCGCATACGATTAGGCACACAACAGCCATGCACCTGCTACAGGCGGGTGTCGACTTTAGTGTCATTGCATTATGGCTGGGACATGAAAGTGCGACAACAACACACCGGTATGTTGAAGCCAACCTGGCAATGAAGCAACAAGCGCTGGAAAGGCTTCAGGAAACTTCAGTGAATATGAGCCGATATTCGATTAAAGATGATGAGCTTATACAGTTTCTTCAATCTCTTTAAGGAAAAATTATGTGTAGTTCACATTTTGGCATATGTCTTATATTGCAGTGTCAAAATGTGTTCTACTGAAGAAAGTACACATAATTGAGAGGTACACATAAGGGTCGCATATCGACATTTCCAGAAATAAAAGCTTTAACATTATGCCCATACAATGTTAACCGACCCTTAACTGAATTATCAGAAACTGCTACAAATTAGTGTTGATACTTCATTCAAAGTTAGTTACAAGCATGTTTGTTTCACTATTAACTAACTAAATATCAATACTTAGTCCAAATCGGGAATATTACCCAATAATTCCTGAGCTTTTATATTTCCTTGTTCTGCAGCCTTTGAATACCATTCAAAGGCTTTTTCATTATCTTGTTCTATACCTACTCCTGCGTCATATAAGCGTCCAACTCTTAATTGCGCATCAGCATTACCCTGTTTTACAGATTTTAAATACCACTCAAAAGCTTTTTTATAATCTTGTTCAATGTATTCTCCCAGAGAGAACATATGAGCAATCCAAAATTGTGCCTCTGAATTTTCTTGTTCAGCTGACTTTAAATACCACTCAAAAGCTTTATTGTCATTTTTTTCGACTCCTTGACCTTTGTGAAGCAAACGGCCAACTATAAATTGTGCAACATTATTTCCTTGTTTTGCTGACTTTAAAGACCATTCAAAAGCTTTCTTATCACTTTGTTCAACAATATCTCCAGACAAAAACTTACAACCTACTGTTAATTGTGCATCGCTATTTCCCTGTTTTGCGGATTTTAGATACCATTCAATGGCTTTAGTATCACTTTGTTCTATACCCTGTCCTTTATAGAACATATCACCAACCCTTAATTGAGCATTACTATCTTCTTGTTCAGCAGATTTTAACTTCCAATAAAAAGCTTTTTCATCACTTTGTTTAACTCCTTCTCCCTTCATATACATATGAAATAATGAAGATTGAGCACTGATATTCCCTTGGTCTGCAGATTTTAAAAACCATTCAAGCGCTAAATCATAGTCAACTTCTACCCCTTGGCCTTTTCGAAACGAGTGGCCTACAAAAAGCTGGTAGTCTGCCCTACCTAGGGATGCATTGGATAAGTAATTTTCAAACTCATCAATGAATTTTTTATCAGTATTTTTATATATATGTCGTTTATAATTAATATTCTCATACAATACTTCTGAGTTTAAATGACTTTTTATTTCCTGGACAGCACAATGAACTGAGCAATTAAACCATTCTTTATTAATATGATAGTTTTTATCTTTTAAACTGTTGTGTACTTGTTTCTCAAGATCGTATGCATTTTCAATGAGCGCAGAATATGAAACTTTTAGAGGATATGCATTACCAGTTCCATCAATTTCCTTAACCCTGATATCTGGATCTCTGTCAGTAAAACCTACTTTAATACTACCAGAGCGCCCTACTTCTTCTAATATATATCCAGCCTTTCATACTTTTATTCTATTTTTTTAAAAGTTCATAAAATTGATTTTTCGTTTAAAAAGTAATTAGCTTTCCCATATCCCTCTTTTTACCAGAATATCTCTCATCCCCCTGTGATATTCAAGAAACTCACTATAAGTAAATATTCCTGAGGATTTTAAAGCCATCATGCCATTAAACATATTATGAGCATCATCTTTATCTAATGAGTTCAGCAAAGAATACAACACAAAATATGCCCGATGTTCTGGCTCTCTGTTTTTGTCTGCCTCAACACCTTTAGTGATCATAGACAAAATATCTGTAGTCAATTTTACCTTAAAAACATTTTCAATGTAGTAAGCAGTTTGCGCTTCTAAATAAGGTAGATCACTATTATCAACATAATTCGGCAGATTTTTTCTTATTTCGGCCTGTTTTGAGTTCTTAAAATCATCTTCCTGACCCTTAATTTCTTTACGCCAATAATAAATAATCACACCTAAAATAAAAATAGTAACCAATGTACTAATAGAAACAAACATATAAACCTCATTTTTATATTTTGATATATTTCTCAGTTTGAAGTCAAAAATTTAACTTATCCATTGTGATATAAAATTTACTACTTTTTATTCATCTATCTTTTTCGCTATCACAAATGGATTTTCACCACACGAATAAGTTTGATGCTTAATATCATATCTTACTCTTAAAAGATCATTTGATTCATAATTAATTATTTCGTAACTATTCAGCATAAATTTAAAAAAAATTGAAAAAAAAAGCTTGACAGAAAAGTTATGTAATTTATTAAAACCGACATGTCTAT
>JAHXHI010000232.1 GCA_025656775.1 gamma proteobacterium symbiont of Bathyaustriella thionipta | reverse complement strand
TAAGTTCAAGTCTTGCATTGGAATTGTTATTTGATAAAAAGTTACCTGATTTTATCTGAGATTAAAAATCATGCTGAATAGTTACAATTTTAACTGGTTTAAAATTGCAGTTTTCTGGAATATTGAAATAAAGCTTACGTCTAAGCGATTTTTAAAGTTAGAAGGAATATCAATTATTAAGCTGTACACATAATATTAAATTCTGTTGTTTTTGCAACAGGTCTCAATGACTGCCTATTTTTCTCTAACTTTACAATTCCATAAGTTGCCATTTTATGTAAAGTACGGCTGAGATTGCTGACCTGGCGACCTGATAATTCAGATAATACTTTCAGACTATCTGGCTTTTCTTCTTTAATAATTTTTAACAGGCGAATATTGTTATCGTTAAGCAATTCACCAATAGATTTCATTGAATGAAACCATATTTTAGGTTCATTTCTTTTAGGTACATATTTACCTGTAGCAATATCCAACATTCTTTGTTGAAATTTCTCTCGTGGCATAACACCAATTTTTAAAATAGCCATAATTCACCTATTTTGTCATTCAGATATAATCTTGTTTACTCTATCAAAAAAATCATTTAGTAATTGTGCTGCATCTTTAAATTCGTATGCAGTCCCTTTATCTAAATAGTGTTCATGAGAATGATCGTATTGAACGATTCTGCCTTTATATCCTTTTTTACGATTAGGAGGTAAATGAGCATTATCAAACCCCATAATTCGTTTGTTATGATTGTCATGAAAAGTTAGGTTATAGCGGATACCATGTGGTCGTTCCTTTGTTCGCTCTACTTTCCAAGCTTCAATTTTGTACCAATAGCCATTCTCTTCAGTGTATTCTGTCCCATTCATATCTAGAAGGACATCAAGACCTATATCACGCAATGAAACATCCTTTTCTTATCATCTGATGATAAGTATAGCAATTAAATTGAATATTATCAAAATACTCAATTTTTCAGTTTTTACAAAGTATGCTTTCTCGAAAAATAAGAGAAAAATTCAATTATGAATTGTTAGGCAAAGCTGGAATTAGCTGGATAGTGAACAACTGAAATAGCCGCTATGTGCACAATTATTGTTAATAAGGAAACACTAATTATTCTGTTCTGGGTCGTTATGTGGAGCTCCCAATTATGTGTATTTTTTCTCCATTAATTATTTGTAAATCCCTTGATACTTATGTTTCAGAGCATTTCAGCATTTGCTAACGTAACATAATTTTACTGTTATCCTGAATAAAAGAGTCACTAATTCAGGAGAACACAATGAAATTCTCAAAACAATCAAAGGCCTGGCTACTTGATAGTCCGTTATTTGCTTATATCGAAACTTACAAACAATACTGCATCCCGCAAGCCTACTCTGCAGAAACCATTAAAGATTATTTATATTGCTTTGCCCACTTTGCTCATTGGTTAACCCAATCCAGGCTCGACATCCACTATATCAATGAGCAAACCATTCATACGTTTATTCATGACTATCTATCAAAGTGCAATAACATCAGCGAGCCTTATATTTCAGAAACACAGTCAGCACTGTTCCATTTGATTAACATGCTTCATAGCCGACTACCCGAGCATCAACAGGCAGAAAAAACGCCTGTCGATATCGAACTACAGAGCTTTAATGATCATTTGCATCAAGTCAAAGGACTTGCCCGGACGACATGCCGACAATACCTTTATATCATCAAACGGTTGCTCACAGAGCAATTTTCACAAGGTCCGGTTACCATTTCAGCAATCAAACCAGAAGACGTTCGTCAGTTCATAAGCAGGCAAAAGCAATTTTATACAACCGGGGATTTTGGTCCACTCATCTCTGCATTAAGAGGCTATTTTCGTTACCGACTATCGCTTGGCGATCAGGTAAACCACCTGATTGGTGTTGCGAACTATCCGGCCAACTGGCAGTTTGCTTCACTACCTAAAACCCTCAGTAGTGAAGAAGTTGCAAGTTTACTAAAATCATTGGATGAGCCTGATGGTCGATTATCCCTGAGAACAAAAGCCATTGTTCACTGTGCTTTAGATTTGGGCTTAAGAGGCGGTGAAATTGCCAGGCTAAGCCTTGATGATATTGACTGGCAGTCAGGGACGATCACACTAAAAAAGACCAAAGGGCAACGGGAAGATATCATGCCTTTACCTGCAGCACTGGGTGCTGCTTTGGCAAATTATCTGAAACATGAGCGTCCAAAAACCATCAATAATCGCTCTGTGTTTGTCAGAAATGCACAATTACAAGAACACCCTATTACTTATGATTTTATTCGTTATGCCATACGTCAGGCTTATGCTCATGCCGGATTATCTTATACTCGTGCTCATTTATTAAGACATACAATGGCTGGTCGATTGCTTGAACAAGGCAGCTCCCTTAAAGAAATTGCCGATGTACTTCGACATTGCTCATTAAATACCACGATGATCTATGCCAAGCTGGATAGCCGAAGCCTGCGTGAAGTTGCACTGCCATGGCCTGGAGGTGCATCATGAAAACACTGATCACCATGCAAACGCATGCAGAAAATTATCTGAAAGAACGTCGTGCTCTGGGGGTTTACCTTAATAGCTTCAGGTTACTCAATTACTGAGTTTGCGTGTTATGTTGATACATTTAAGTGCAAAAGACCACTGACCGTTGAGGTGATGTCGGATTGGGCAAAACAGGATAAATGGCAAAGCAAGGATCCTTTAACCTGGGCTCGAAGACTAAAAAAACTCCGGCCCTTTGCTCGCTATCTGCAGCAATTTGAAGCAGAAACCGAAGTGCCGGATAAATCGGTATTTGGTAGCGTCAGCTACAGATTACCGCCCCATATTTATACTGACAATGAGGTGACAGAATTACTCACTGCGGCACGTCATCTTAGTCCTGAAAAGGGGTTACGCGGTGTCACTTATGAAACTCTGTTCGGGCTGCTGGCATCAACCGGCATGCGTGTATCCGAAGCACTGAATTTATTAAATCATGATGTTGATCTGAAGCATGGCATGCTCACCATACGGCAAACCAAATTCAGAAAATCACGTTATGTCCCCTTACATCCTACCACTATCAACGCATTAAGAAACTATTACTCAATACGAAATACCTATGTTGAAACGACAGACGATAATGCATTCTTTATTGGCTCTCGTGGTCATTGTCTGGGGCAGCCATTAACGTTAAAGCAAGTGGACTATACCTTCTCAGTGTTGCGCAAACAGTTAAACTGGGTAAACCGTGGTGGTCATCACGCCCCTCGTATTCATGATCTGCGTTATCCAAACCTAAATAAAATCCAAACCTTTTTCAAAGATGCCTGATATTTAAGGGTTTTAATAGTAAAAGGTTTGGATTTTTCTTTAC
>JAHXHI010000110.1 GCA_025656775.1 gamma proteobacterium symbiont of Bathyaustriella thionipta | reverse complement strand
TAGACATGTCGGTTTTAATAAATTACATAACTTTTCTGTCAAGCTTTTTTTTTCAATTTTTTTTAAATTTATGCTGAATAGTTACAAATATATCATTAATAATAGAATTGAGTTATCCAAAATGAAAAAAGTGAATAAAACACAAATTTTTTTCCTGACATTTTTAAGTTTTTTGCTTTTATTCTTTATTTATCTTTACTTTTTTACACCATTATATTCACTGTTTACGGTGGAAAAAATCATCCAAATCATAGAATCCAATGGCGAATATGCAATTGGAATTTTCTGGCTTATTAATTTTTTGGCTGTACTTTTATTTATACCTTTAACCCTGTTCTGGATTATTGCCGGCATGCTGTTCGGTAGCCTGACAGGTACCATTTTAACAGCAAGCGCTTCAGTATCCGCTGCTGCAGTCGCTTTTCTTTTATGTAGAAGATTTGAAAAACAGTTTGAACAATTAATCAATAGAAGTGAGAAAGCCCTTAAATGGAAAGAAAAGCTGGAAACAAAAATTGAAAATAACAGCTTTACCATTTTATTTATTATCAGAGTACTTCCACACCCTTTTATTTTATTAAGCTATATTGCCGGATTCAGCAAAGCTATTCGGATTAATACTTTCATACTGGCCACTTTACTGGCCATAACGCCGATTAGTTTTTCTTTTGTTTTATTAGGCGATGGCCTGCTAAATAATACTAAAGCATTTATATTGCCTATAGTACTTATTTTACTGGTCACTCAATTACCAAGATTAATTAAGAGATTGACCAAAACTGATTACTAAAAAAGCCACCTCTGATGAGATGGCTTTTTTTTAAAATGTTAGCTTACAGCGATAAGCATTATCAATAATGCGCAATTTTTAATCCGTTTTATTGATTGTATTGAAACCAGTTTTGTCTGGGTGATGGTCGATTAAAGCCGCCAGGATTCATAAAGTTATTTTGCCTAAAAGGCTGTGAGTAGCGGTTATTCATATCCAGAGCCTGTAAGAGACTTTGTTTTTTGTCTTCATCCATATTATCCTGAGACATAATTTGCTGTTGTATCTCATACGGATTGCCTTCAAATATAAATTCTTTTTTATTAGACTCACTGTCTTCATAGATGACTTTTGCACGATGTGTATTGTTACCCGTTGATTCAATCTGTATTGATTGAAATTCAGACCAGCTGTTTTGTTGTCCCTGTTGATTCATTTGCCACTGTAATTGATTCATTTTTTTCCTCAGTTGATTCATTTCATTCTCAAAATGCTGATTAAAGCCCGAGTCAAAAAATGGTTGATTCATCATAGGGTGTGGAAATTGTCCCCATGCTTTATCCCGTGGTAAAAAATGTGGATGATGTCTGTTTGAGTTCGCTGCAGGTAATGAATCCCTGCCAGGTAATGCTTTAAGGGTTACATCCTGAGTCATCAATTTTCCCTGACGAACAAGACTCAGGGTAACCTTGGTTTCAGGTGGGGCTGACTGTATCAATTGGACAAATTGTTGTTGTGAAGAAATATCCTGATCATTGAATTTTGCAATAATATCATGCACTTTAAGCCTGGCTGTAGCTGCAGGTGAATCAGGCGATATTTTTTTAATCATAATCCCCTGATCTTTTTTTAGTACTGATAATAAATGATTACCTAAAGAGACAGGAATATTTTCTATCCAGACGCCTAACCAGGATTGTACTTGTGTTGCTGTGTTGCTGATTGATTTTTGAGTATTTGGCAGAGGTACATTATTCTCAGCACGGGTGATCTGAGTCATCGAACCTGACATGGCAATAATAAGGCTTATTAATACTATTTTTTTCATAAAATACTCCTTATAAATAGTTACTGTTTTTTTATATAAAAAGTTAAATCACCTTTCAATTTTATGACAATTATCTCTTTAAAAAATTCAAACTATTTGCTTATTTACATTTCATTCTTAAAAATTTTATCCATAATTTATAGAGAACACTTGAATTTTTATGAATGATACTTAGATTTTTTAATAGAACACAGCATTTTATCAATAAAAGCAGCCATCGACCCGATACATACGATTGAAGATACCTGACAAGCACTGAGCATTATTTCTGATCTGCAACTAATGAATGTGAGTATCAATTTTCACTGCGTATTACGGTCTATAAAAGAGAGAGCTAATGTCCATCAAGAGTGAATTTTGGCAACAACATACTCTGGCAAATCGTTTACAGTCGATATTACTGTTTATCATCATGCTGTTATTTCTTGCTCTGCTGGGCTGGCTGCTGTGGGGAAATCAAGGCGTATTTTGGCTGTTGCTGACAGGAATAATACTGCTGTATTACAATCCTGCTGCATCTCCCCGGCTGATCATGCATTTATACCGTGCGACACCTTTAACATCAACTCAGGCTCCCATGCTCAATTCAATCCTTAACGAATTAGCGCTTCTGGGAGGGCTAAAAAGAGTCCCAACACTATTCTATATTCCCAGCAGTATGGTCAATGCATTTACTGTAGGGAATCGGAACGAAGCTGGAATCGCTATCACTGATGGCCTGTTACACACCCTTAGCAGACGAGAAATAATCAGTGTACTGGCTCATGAGATTAGTCATGTCCGTAATAATGATATATGGGTAATGGCTGTTGCTGATCTCATTAGTCGTCTGACTGGTCTGCTTTCTCTGTTTGGTCAGATTCTTTTATTACTTAATCTGCCCTTAATTCTACTGACGCCAAATGTAAGCATCAACTGGTTTGCTATTTTATTACTAATCCTGGCACCTAACTTGAGTGCTCTAGCTCAGCTTGGGTTGTCACGTATGCGCGAATATAATGCCGATCTCGGTGCAGTCCGTCTCACAGGTGATCCACAAGGTTTAGCAAGTGCGCTGCTCAGAATTGAACAAAAATCTGGTTCTCTTTTTGAAAATATCTTACTGCCCGGACGACGAAATCCTGAGCCGTCATTACTGCGAAGCCACCCTCCTACTGACGAGCGAATACGTCGTTTAATCGCACTCAAACCTGCAATGGAAAAAAGAGCTCAGGCTTCAGAACAAGCCGATTTATTTCATAATGAACGACCTGGGCATTTAGTGAAGCGAAAACCGAAATGGCATATTAGTGGTTTATGGCATTAATTATTTCTCAGGATTTTTCATGCCATTAGAGTAGATGATGGCGAAAAACAGAACAGCATTTAACGTGTATAAATAAACTTATGCGGCAATTTCATTGTTATTATATTCTTTTATCAAATCAATATAACGTTCGTATAAGTTAACAACGACATCAAGACGATAGGTCACATCAGTGGACATTATAATATTTCCATGTAACTATTCAGCATAAATTTAAAAAAAATTGAAAAAAAAAGCGTAACTATTCAGCATGATTTTTAATCTCAGATAAAATCAGGTAACTTT
>JAHXHI010000183.1 GCA_025656775.1 gamma proteobacterium symbiont of Bathyaustriella thionipta | reverse complement strand
AGAAATTGAAAGCTATTTATGAATCCTGTATTGTGGATTTATTGAAAAAGTATTAAAAATAGGGGTTATTCTACAGCCTCGTTGTTCTGTGGGAGTAAATTCACGCCCCTCAATTTTTGCATGAAATTTACCTTCACCACCGAAGAAGTTATCCACTAAAATAAACACCAGCGTGGGCTCAATAACCAGTAGAGCCGTACCTCTGAGCGGTTTCATTTTAACCAGGTTAAGACTGGTTGGTACAAACAAGGTGTGAATATATTCGCCAAATTTTAAGGTTTGAATACCACCAACTGAAATTTCAGTTGAACGACGCAATAAATTAAACATGCTAATACGCAAATAACGGGCAAATCGTTCATTGATCATTTCCAGCGTCGGCATTCGTCCACGAACAATACGATCTTCACTATTAAAGTCGTATTCTCTGGCGTTGCCATCATCTTCATCGTCTTCGGTATCTACATCGCCATCGTCGACACCGTGTAACAATGCATCAATTTCTTCTTGTGAAAGTAGATCCGTCACTGGTTTTTCTCCCACTCTGGTTAGATAGTTTCCAGATGTTCTGTAATAATTAAAGCATTGTCTTACTGCATGACAAAGCTGGTAAAATAAATATTATCAATGCCTTTTTTTGCTTTATGTTTTTTTAGTATGTTATTGATGGTTTCAATGAGTTCAGCTCTGAGCTGTTCTTTACCATCAGGTGTCACCATTTCTTCATATTTTTGCCCACTGAGCAAAAGGACAATTTCATTGCGGATCACCGGCAGATGTTTTTTGACCGCAGCATATGATCTTTCATTGGTAGTCGAGACTTCAAGTCCTATCTGCATGAAACGCGCTTTACTCTTACCTTCAAAATTTAAAACAAAATGGGGTTCCAGCGGCCAATAAGAAATGTCTGAAAGTTCTAGGTCTGTTTCTTCATCGGCTTTAACTTCTGAGTTGCCTTCAACACTTTGTGAAGTTTCTGTCGGAGCTGGCTCATCGTCAAAAAAGCCACCAAAAAACATACCGCCCAAAACACCCACGATAAGTAATAAGACAACACCAGCAATAATAATAATCATCATTTTTTTTGATGATTTGGGAGCCTCTTCATTGTCTCCATTTAAGTCCAGATCTTCATCTGCCATAGTCAATACCCTGCTTTATATTAAGAATATAGTTTATTTTATGTTGCCAAGAGGCTTGTATTATAATCATACAAATATACAAGCAAATTTTATTCCAACAACCCTTATTTACTGAAATATTAGATTAATTGTAGCGTATTTTCTTCATTATCAGCCTAAGTGACAAAAAAATGGCTCCGTCATCATGTTTTTTCCTGTTTATTTCTTTTTATTGCCATTCACTTTATCTTGTAATGTACCGAATTGTCTGATCCATGGACTGGATTTTTGTATCGATTCAGGCAACTTTTCTACTTCATTTTTCGCCAACTGATAAGATTGGAAGCTACCATATATCAGTACATAACTGATAATAATTTTATTCTCTCGTTTTCGTTTAAACTCCTGAATATAGAGATTTTCAGGCTGTTCGAGCAACTGACTAGCAACGAGTTTTTCTTTTGATACTTCCATACTATCACGACTTTTACCAGTGGCCAGCTGTAAGGTATAGTACTTTCTTTGCTGTTGTTTAAGCCAGCTTAATGAATCGATTATAGCTAAATTTGTTTCATCATTTTTAACTAAAGGGCCAATATTATCTGTTTTAACATCGACAGGTGTTTTTAAAAGGTAGCTGTCAACAAGCCCATTGTCTCGGCTCATTGTTAAATATTGATTCGCTTGTTGCTTTAACAATTGATTTTTAGCCGTTTTATTCTTTTCATACTTAAAAAGGATAAGTGCCAAATTATATTGAGCCCGACTATCCCCTTCTTTGGCCAATGGCTGCCATAGCTTTTTAGCCTGAGCATAGTTCTTCTGCTCAAAGGATTGCATCCCCTGCTCAAAAATTCCTGCACTTGAAATTTGCCAGCTCACAGTGACCACCAGGCATAAAATAAATTTTTTCATATGTTGTTACTTTAAATTTCTCAGACACACTCTGAAATGATTTTTTTAATCATAAGAAGAGCTGATGCGTTTGCGATAATATTGACTTTTTAATGCACTTTCCAGCACATCTTTTAAAAATAAATTAAGTTGTCTTTTCTCATCAACCTGCAGCATATGCTTATTGGGATACACGCAGGCTGATTGAATGGGACTTTTACCCTGATAACCAATGACTTCAACTAAACAGGCATCATGACAGACACGCAGTTCCATATCAATTGACGCTAGATGACTCATGGATTTTGAATGATCGTTTAAATGGGCGGATAGCTCTGTTTGTAATAACTGCTTTAAAGAAATAACAGTCGTATATTTGTACTGTTCCAGAATACGCAATGTGATTTTTGAAGCAGATAATAAGAGGACATCATTAGCCGATAACTCAGACAGTTGCGGCGCCAGTCGCTGTAGACGGCGGTAATTTGCCTCATAAAGTCCTGTGGGAGTGGTGGTTTGATGATTTGATTTGTTAATAGTATGCGTCATAACTCTTTTTCTGCACTGACAATTAATCAGTCATTTATCCGGGCACGTAAGCGTAACTGTGCCTGACTTAATAATTGACTGACACGGGATTCGCTAACCCCCATCAACAGACCCACTTCCTTTAAATTCATTTCTGTATCGTAATAAAGTGACATCACCATTCGTTCTCGTTCAGGCAGTCCGGCAATCGCTTGTGATAAATGCTGATGAAACTCGTCTTCCAATAGTTTATTGACTACATTTTGTTGACGATCTTCAAAAACACCCATGCTTTGTGCGTCATCTGCGCCTAAATCATCAAAACTCAACATGCGGCAAGCACTACCATCTTTTAAAATCTGGTAGTATTCATTCATACTGATCCCCATTTCCTGAGCGACCTCAACATCACGTGCATCACGTCCTGTTCTGCGCTCAATTTCCTGTATAGTCGCAGTCAGATCACGTGCTTTTTTATGCACAGATTTAGGTGCCCAGTCACTGCGTCTGACCTCATCCAGAATCGCACCACGGATACGAATGGTTGCATAGGTTTCAAACTGAGCACCCTGCTTGGGATCATAGTGCTTACCCGCATCTAATAAACCAATCAAACCCGATTGAATAATGTCATCGATATGAATATCCGCAGGCAGTCGTGCTGACATATGATAAGCAATTTTTTTTACCAATGGCGCATACTTTTCCACCAGTTGATCAGCAATTTGTTTATCTTCAGATGAATACATATAAAATTAGTTCGGCCATATGACATAGATAATTATTTTTTTAAATTACTACTGAGTATGTAACTATTCAGCATAAATTTAAAAAAAATTGAAAAAAAAAGCTTGACAGAAAAGTTATGTAATTTATTAAAACCGACATGTCTATG
>JAHXHI010000355.1 GCA_025656775.1 gamma proteobacterium symbiont of Bathyaustriella thionipta | reverse complement strand
GAGCCTTGAAGTTTTGCTGACTGTTGAACAATTGCCACTGTTAAAATGAAAATTCAACTGATCAAAACTAATGTGTCGAGGTACTAGTTTTCGCCAGGCTTCTGGCAACCAGGATAACTTGATTGACTGGACACCGATAAGTTGTGCTGCTTCAACAAGATTTATTGTGGTTTTACGTGATGAACGGTAGCTGTTTATCAGCTTGATCATCGTTTCAGTGGTTTTATCACGGGAAGATGATTTTAGATCAAGTAAATCAATGCATTCAAAGAGCAGATTTCGATTATTTTGATAAGGCTTGACCAAAAAAGGGAGATAATTATTATTAGAATAATTCATGTGTGCTTCACAGTCATCAATGAGCTTGTCAACATCTTTGGGCAATACGTCCTCAATTGCCTGAAGTCGTTCGGTATCATTGCCTACCTGATTAATCGCTAACAATAATTCATGTAAATTCTGAACCAGATTATCCGTGCGTTTTAAATGTGTTTTATGGTATTCCTCCAGTTTAAGTTGTGCATTATTATCCATTTTTTGTAACACTTTGATAAGGCTTTCACCAATATCATCCAGAGTTTTACTGAATTTTGAACAGATTTGAATAATGGCTAATGTATACCGCTTTTCTGATTTCATGCGAGCCATTTCTTTTGCATCCAGAGGAATGGCTTCTAAGTAAAATTGACGATATTTTGCTTGTGGCAGTATTGAATGCAGATCAGGAAGCTTTTCATAGTATTCTTTGACTTCACGGTGATGATGTAAAAACTTTCTGATTTTTTTGGGTGTCGGCTTTTTCGGATCTTGCTTAAACTGGTGCCAGAGTGAGTAATTTTCACCGACAGGAATAACGAAGAGCTTATCAATTAACTGTCGAATTTCAGGTGTCAACATACGTTGGGTCTGCTGGTAATACTGTGTATTCACCTGTGTTCTGGCTTTATTGGCTATTCTATCAAAAGTACTGAAGGCTGGAAGTTCGTAGCGATCTTTAACAATTTGTTCCAACATTGCATTGATAATATCAGAAATAACTTCATTAGTTTGAGCGGCAGATAATGCTGCATTAAAAATAATGGTTTCAGCATCACTATTGTATTGGTTTACTTTTAAATAATTTCGAATAAGTGACTGATGTTTATTTCTAAGACTCAAATCATCATAGGCCAGTAATTTTTTTTGATCAATGGCTTTAATTTTCAAACTCACCATAATATGGTCAATGATTTTTTGTGGAATTTTGTCTGTTTTTAGAAAAAAGCCCATTTTTTGAAAAACTTTCAGATGAACCAGAAAGGCCAGACAATTCAGATTATTTTGTGTTTTCTTTCGGGCAAAAGAGCGTTCTTTTTTTGAGGGGGTGTAAACATCGTTGAGATCTTTTTCGTTTAGGTGGAGTTTAAATCGGGGATAGGCGGTTTCATTAAGACTGCTCATCGTTTAATTTTATTCCCAAACCTGTCCAGTTTCTTGATTAGAAAAAAGTGCTTCAAGAATACATTGATTGTTATCAGCAATACTATGCATCTCAAATAGAAGTGTTTCAACACAATCATTCAAGTCCTCTTCTGAGTCATGAGGGATGATCACTTCATAACGCTTATCATTATCCGTTTTTTTCATTTGATAGGAACGCAAACAATGAAACTCAATTTTCTCACGAGTACGTTTAATGCCACGAGTGTATTTACTCATATTTGATATATTGAGCTGTAGCTGTAATCGGGTCTGGGGTTGAGATTTATCATTTTGATGGGTAATTTCATAGGGGGTATCAACTTGAATGGTTTCCCTGGATAAAGCTGATTCAATTCGCTCTTTTGCTGAAGTACTATTGATATCAATATAACGCAGTGCTGACTTAGTGTCTTTCCAGCCCACATATTGCATCAGTGATTTAAGATCCCATTCATTGGCATTAGCCCAGGATGCAAAACCACGCCTTAATGAATGAGAGCTATAACTTTGTGTGTTACTTAAACCTGCCTTTTGCATCAACTCTCTGAGTAAAGGAATAACACTATTGGAATGCATTCCTTTATCATTCATATTTCCCCATTGGTCAACCCCAAAAAAAACAGGGCCTTCTGTCAATAGAGCAAGGTCGATCCAGTCCTGATAAGCATTAACGGGACATAAACGGCTTAAGGCTGGCACATGATAAGTGGTGCCTTGGTTATTACGATCTGTTTTAGTTTGGGGTAGAAATATCTCCAAGCCAATATCAGTTTTGATGATGATATTCTCGACCCTTAATCGAGTCAGTTCATCACTACGAAAAGCTCGCCAGAAACCTAACAAGACCAATGCCTTATTTCGGCACAATGGTAATAATATTGAACGCTGTGAGGTTTGTTGAATTTGCTTATCCAGATATATCACAATTTTTTCTAAATCGGTGATTTGAAGTGGATTTGCCTGTTTTTCCTGATGAGGATGTACCGCCCTGATCCCCTTGAGAACTTGTTTAACTACCGGAGCTTTGGTTGGATCAGGAAATCCTTGATCCTGGTGCCATCGGGCTAAGGCTGCCAGACGTTGTTTTAGTGTATTAATACTCAGTACTTCAGCTTGATCGGCCAGATATCGGGCAATACTATCCGCTGTTGAAGGTAAAAATCCACCCCAGGAAACTTCATAGTGATCGACTGCAAACTGATAACTACGTCGTGTATTATTTTTAGTGGCAGCCTGTAAATAATGCTCAATATCAGCCATTTCTTACTTCTATGAGGCTTTAAGCAATAAGGGTTTTACTTCTTTATGTGTTTGTAGAGCATGCCATAACTCCCAGTTGCGTTGTAGATTTAGCCAGAACTGAGGCGTATTACCCAATGCTTCGCTCAAGGTCAGAGCTGAATCGGCACTGACACCCCGTTTACCGTTAATAATTTCATTGAGGCGAGCGTAGGTCCAGCCAATGTGCTGAGAAAATTGTGTTTGTGTAATACCCGCAGGTTCAAGGAATTCTTTTAATAACATTTCTCCTGGATGAGTTGGTGGTCTTTTTTTAGGTAGCATGGTTAATTATCCTTTATGGTAATCGCCAATATAAACATCATAGGCATTATTTTGAGCTTCATTCCATTTGAATATCACTCGCCATTGTTTATTGATACGAACACTGAAATACTCACTTAAATCACCCGATAAGGGCTCAAAACGATTACCTGGTGGTATTTTCATGTCGTCAAGACTCTCTGCTGCATCGAGTTGATCCATTAATCTGCAAGCTTTACTATAGAGAAACTCAGGAATTTTCCTGGCTTTCTTAGAACTTATACCATCGTATATGTCTTGTGTTGCTTGATTGGCAATACTGGTTATCATAAGAATACTATATATCGGTATTTGATATAATTCAAGAGTAATATATTTTATTTAAAATACTAGTACCTCGACACATTAGTTTTGATCAGTTGAACTTTCATTTTAACAGTGGCAATTGTTCAACAGTCAGCAAAACTTCAAGGCTTC
>JAHXHI010000029.1 GCA_025656775.1 gamma proteobacterium symbiont of Bathyaustriella thionipta | reverse complement strand
TAAGTTCAAGTCTTGCATTGGAATTGTTATTTGATAAAAAGTTACCTGATTTTATCTGAGATTAAAAATCATGCTGAATAGTTACATTTGGTTTTGGTATGCGCATTGCCATTGACAAACAAACAGAATATGCCAGAGAACTGCTCAAAGAGCTCTATGCTAAACAAGAACCTGCTCTGGATAGCGAATTGGTCAATGGCATCCTTGAAGCGGATCAGTCTGACGAAACTGGAATTTTTGAGCAACGTCAGCGTATAGCAAAATTGAAGAAATTACTTAACAATCGCACTGATGCCAAGTCATTAAACTTATCCCAGCTCGCTGATAATCTCTGTCGCAAAAGTGTATGGCTCATTGGCGGTGATGGCTGGGCTTATGATATCGGTTATGGCGGACTGGATCATGTACTGGCATCAGGAAAAGATGTCAATATTCTGGTGCTGGATACGGAGGTGTATTCGAAAACCGGCGGCCAGACATCCAAAGCAACACCTCGTGGTGCCATTGCAAAATTTTCCGCTGGCGGCAAAGCCACTGCAAAAAAAGATCTGGCACTCCTGGCCATGTCCTATGAAAATGTCTATGTTGCCAATATTGCTCTGGGCGCTAAAGATGTTCAGACTCTACGGACTTTTGTAGAAGCTGAGGCCCATCATGGTCCATCACTGATCATCGCCTATGCACCCTGTATTTCTCAGGGTGTGGATATGAAAAACAGCCTGACGCAGCAAAAGCTGGCCGTTGATAGTGGTCACTGTCTGCTGTTTCGCTTTGATCCTAAACGGCTTCAACAGGGTGAAAACCCCATGCATCTTGATTCTAAGGAACCCTCAGTGCCCTATAAGGATTATATGCAGACAGAAACCCGGTTCAGCATGCTATGGCAATCACATCCCGAGTCTGCCGAGAAACTTTTGCAGCAGGCCCAACATGAAGTAACACAGCGCTATCATTTTTTTAAACAGTTATCAGAAATGGATTGGGATGAAGGCACTGGCGTTGCCGCCATTAAGAAAAAGATAAATGAACATTAAAAACCATCCTGCCATAATCAAAGCACTGATATAGCATTATTGATAAACGAAGACCAACCATCCGTCTACAGCAACGGATGCTTTAAACGCAGTCACGCAACCAGTTTGATATGACGGGTAAAGTCCATAATTTCAGGATTAACCAGCTTAATATAATTATCATAGTCCATTTGAATAATTTCAGTATGTACACCACTATTAAAACTGATTGTTGTTGAACTGCAAAGTGTTTTTGCCAGGATTACCCGAATACCAAACAGGTTTCCAAATGGAGGCATGGCACCTACTTCACAACCGGGGAAATGATCCTGAAAATCATTTTCATCAGCAAAGATGACATGACGAACCCCCAGTACCTGCCTGAGCAATTTAAGTTCGACTTTATCCGGTGCCGGCAAAACAGCCATAATCATTTTTTCATCCGCATTTAACATCACCACTTTTGCAAAATCATTACCCGATACATGGGCTGATTCAGCGATTTCCTGAGCAGTATACGCCCTGGAATGATTGATGCTGACATACTTAACATCCTGGTCATCAAGAAATTCTTTAAGTGTTTTACAAGTCATTGTATTTTCTCCTTAAATTATCAAAACAAACCAATATCTGAAAATAATTATCAGATATCCCCCACAATAGAAGCCGATATAAACGTTTACCTATACCTAACTTAAGTATAGATAATATCCCGACTATTTCATTATCCTGCCTTAATTCTAGTGACTCCTTTTTCTGTTTTCCTGTCAGACAGGCTTCATTGTTTATTTTAAATTGGGCTTCTATAATTTAAATGTGAACAGATTTATTGCATCTATTGGCTGAATTATTTATTACAGACTATCAGTACTATTTTCAACTATAGCATTGTAAGGTGTTCAATATGATTAGAGCGGTATTACTTGATCTCTCTGGCGTACTCTATATTGGTGGCAAGCTTATTCCAGGTGCCGTTGAAGCGATTGAACGACTCTATCAAACGAATATTCCTCTGCGCTTTATTACTAATACGACACGCCGTTCTCACATGATGGTCTATAAAGATCTTCAAAAAATTGGTTTTCATATTGAGCTTGACAGTATCTATACTCCGGTCCGTGCCGTTATTAATTATTTAAAAGATCATAAGCTGCACCCCCATTTACTGGTTCATCCCAATATTCAGGGTGAATTTGATGATCTGATGACACAATCACCTGATGCTGTGGTTCTTGGCGATGCCGCCGAATATTTTAATTACACAGTGCTCAACGATGCATTTCGTTTATTAATGAAAGGCGCGCCTTTAATTGCCATGGGAAATAACCGCTATTTTAGGGAACCAACCGGACTCAGTCTGGATCTTGGTCCATTTGTAACAGCATTAGAGTATGCGACCCAGACGAATGCCATCATTATCGGTAAACCATCGGCAGATTTTTTTTCCCAGGTGTATTGTGATTTTGGTGTTGAAAAAGAATATATCATCATGTTTGGGGATGATTATGCTTCTGATACATTGGGGGCGCTTGCAACTGGCCTGCAAGGTGGTCTGGTGAAAACAGGTAAATATCAAAAAGGTGATGAAAATAAACTGGCCGGTTCCGGCGCGATTATTGTCAACAACATCAGCGAAGCAGCCGATTGGTGTCTGAGCCATTATCAGCCCGAATTATATTGAATCATACACACCTGATACTATACTTTTAGTGAGTATAGAAAACTGAGTTTTGAACCTTCATAACAAAAGGAAACAAATTTACTATGTTTCAGGAATATATTCAGAAAAGCACAAAGAAAGTCGTTCATACGGTGGAAATTGCACTGGCTGAGCTGGCTTCTCTTAAACAAACCCACCTGACTCCAGACTTTATTCTGTTGGCATTAGTCGCACAACAAGATTCAGAAGCTATGCAGATTATTGAACATGTTTCATCAAATCCCATTGACACACTGACCCAAATCAAGGAACAGATCTATAACCACTATCAAAAACCTGCTGCAGAAGATGTCACCCGCATCATCGGCTCACAAGAGCTGTCCGATCTTTTCCAGATTGCTTATGACGAAGCAAGAAACCTCGGCGATGAATTTGTGTCTACAGGTACACTTTTTATCGCCATGTTTAATTCTAGAGCAGGAGTTACCGCCGACTATCTTCATAAGGCCGGTTTAAAACGTGAACAGGCACTTCAGGCACTGAAGGAGATACGTGGCGGCCGTAACATTGGTACTGCCAATGCAGAAACCGAAGCCGATGTACTGGCAAAATATACACGAGATTTGACTAAACTGGCACGTGAAGGACTATTGGATCCCGTTATTGGTCGGGAAAATGAAATTGCGCTTATTATTCTAACACTGTCACGCCGAAAAAAAAACAATCCTGCCCTTATTGGTAGGGCGATCGCGCTTAATTTATCTTGACAAGAGCCCATGCATTTGATCTATTACTGTTATTTGAACAGGAATAAATCATGTCAGTTCAG
>JAHXHI010000258.1 GCA_025656775.1 gamma proteobacterium symbiont of Bathyaustriella thionipta | reverse complement strand
TAAAACTGGCTGCATGACAGCAGAAATGATGATGGATATTATATATCTTATTTTTTAATTGTGTTGTCTTGACAGTGGGGTCCACTATACCATACGTTGTTTGTAATCTTCTTTAGTATATTGTTTTCTGGCACTCAGATTATTATCTAAATACACCTCAATCTGCATGTGATGTAAAACCCGACCACCTTCCAGGCGGATCAGGCGAATATTATGCAGAAATAGAACCGCCTTATCATACTGACTGACTGGTATCTTTCTGCCAATAATATTATTTCAATGGTGAACCATCGTTTCATAGGCAATCACCACTTTGCTTTCTCTATTGCCTGACTGCTTATTCTGAATATTCAGATATTGAATAACTTGCTGTAATACATCGAAGAACAAATTAATAGAATGCTGTAACCACTCAGGATCATGGATAGTAGTGTGCCAGGCATGATCGCCCACTTTATTCCGGTAACACTCGAATAATCCTCTTTTAGTCAGGTTCAGGAGAAGATTTCTTAAAAAACAACCATAGTCCGCACAGTTAATGTAAATTTTTTGATGATTAAGTCCGTGGTTAAGCTCTTTTAACTTAAATCTTTGATGAGATAGTTCCTGTAATATCGATGCCAGATGAGTTTTTAACAACGGAATATTGGTACTGAGTTGTTTCAGTTTATTGCTTCTGGGATCACTGACAACCAGATCTTCCTTCAGTGAAACAAGATCCAGTTCTCTCATTCGGTCGAGTACCAGATAGACTTCATCAACATCCAGGTTTAAAATCTCGGCAAGCTCTTCTATGGCCATGGAGAAACGTTGAGTACTGCTTTTAATCAGTACCTGACCAAGCAGAATAATTGACTGATAAAGTGCTCTTTCACTGACAACTTCACTATCTTCAGTCAGGCTCTGTTTTTCCAGCATCTGGTGAAGTTCTTCCATGCTCTCGAAATGAAAAGCGGTGACCCAGACATTGGGTTTATTGTAACCACGACGTATATAGCCGGATCTTTCAAGTTCTAAAATGGCTGTTTTTACTTTAGTATCAAAGTCAGATTGTTCATCATCCGTCTTCATTCCGGCACTTTCAGCCAGCTCATTAACTGATACAACAATGCACCTTTCTTCACCAGACTTTCGTCCTTTATAGCGTTTAATGGATTGAAAGATTTTTCGGATCTCAGGTTGAGTTACTTTCTGGCGTATTAATGAGAAAAATATCTTGTCAAAATCTTCATCATTAAAATGAATATGGCAGTGTGATTCCTCTCCATCACGTCCTGCACGACCAGACTCCTGCATATAATCCTCAAGACTGGATGAGACTTCATAATGGATCACATGACGAATATCGGGTTTATCGATCCCCATACCAAAAGCTGTGGTAGCAACAATACCGTCAGCTTTGTTATTAATGAAATTAGTGAGAATATTGCCTTTATCGCTACTACTCATTCCGGCATGAAAGGAATAAAAAGGCCGTCCCAGATCGGTTGAAAGTTGTTCAGCAAGCATCTCACATTGTTTCCGACTTGAAGGATTGTAAACAAGGCAGGGATCTTTAATGCGTCTTATTTGGGAGATAAGCTGTTTGGTCTTTTCTTTCTTATCACTATATTGTTTTGCTGAATAGACCAGGTTGGTTCGTTTAGGTGAAGCAATGTAATGTTCAAAGGTAATATCCAGTTGCTCTTTAAAATATTTCTCGATTTCACCAATGGTGTTTTTATTGGCCGTGGCAGTAAAACAGGAGATAGGGATACGTTGCTGGTTATATTTTTTATCCTGAACCTTTTGGATAAACTGAGCAATATAAAAATAGTCATGCCGGAAATCGTTGCCCCAGGTTGATAAACAGTGTGCTTCATCAATGACAATTCGTTCAATATATCGATAGGCTAATAGCTTTTCGATATTTCGGGAGCGCAGAGATTCTGGAACCAGATAGAGAATATCAACACTGCCGTTGATAACTCGTTTAATGATTGTTCGTCTCTCGGGCATGGTTAAATAACCACTGAGAGCCTCAGCGGAGGCCAGACCGGATAGTTTTTTATTGAAGTTGAAAATATGATCTTTCATCAGAGCTTGAAGAGGGGAGATCACAATGGTCAATGCTCTGGTTCTTTTGGCTTTTATGATGGCCGGGAGCCAGAAAGTAAATGTTTTTCCACCACCGGTAGGCAGAACGGTGAGAATATCTTCTCGCTCAAGTGTGGCCCTGGCAATATCTCTCTGTGAGATTTCTTCGGTAGCTGCAAACAGATCGGTTTCAGATTTAAACTTTGCAAAACTCCTGAAACTGTTAAAGCCAAAATATTTCAGAGCGGATTGTTCCAAATTAGATATTTCATGATTCTGATTAAAGGTAATACTATTAAGCTTTTCCTGAATTCCAGGATAATCAAAAAATAACTTGGGTGGAAATGAACGTATCTCTTCAATGCTCCCATGTAACACACTGATCATATAAGCTAACTCAATAGGGTGATCAGATATTAGTGGTAACAAATTATCCGGTGACTGAATCTTGCTGCCAAGCTCTTTTATTATGTGTTCTTTTAATTCTGATTTTTCAGTAATCATTACTACAGATGGATTAATCAGATTGAAAAATGGATGGAATGAGGAAGTGGGAGCTAAGAGAGAAAAATACAGTGACTGGAGTGATTCAGGCAGTTGCTGAAACCGATCAATTATTTTAAGGAGTAACGTTTTAGAAATAAGTGCATCTTCCAGTGGATTATTAACGCCATTCGGATCATTATCCTTATAGGACTTGGGTAGTTTATGAAGTGTATTTTCTGAAAAGAAAAGTAGTGAGAGTTCTAGTGTATCTATAATGCCCAAATTATGGACTAATGGGTTTAAAGTCGTTTGAGTCAGATATTGATAGTCAAATTTTCTCAGGTTGTGGCCACACAAAAATACCGGATTGTAGGACTGAAGCTGTTCCAATAACTTTCCAGGTGATGCGTGTTTTTGTTGAAAGTCATCAATGAGCACACCAATTTCTCTGATCCGTTTCTGATCTTTGTCAGAATTGAACGGTTCCAGATCTAAAAACAGGATATCATTGATGTCAATTGTACTCATTGAGTTATTGTTATCACATTATCATAAAGTAAATAGTGCATTAAAAAATAATTTTTCATTAGAGAGTATCATAATACGTTCATTTATTCCTAATCAGTAATTTTATTAATTTATACATTTTTTAAAAATTGTAGGAGGTCTCTGGCATTACAAGCTCTAATGGTGTGTTATAGTATTTTTATATTTAGTTTTATGTATTCATGTCTTGTGGGTGTTTTAAAAAACAATATCAATACCAATATTGATAACTGTTATAGACAACCTGTAAATATTGGGACTATCTATTCTGACGTGTGTGAAAGTCAATTAATTACATTAAGGTGAATTGTAACTATTCAGCATGATTTTTAATCTCAGATAAAATCAGGTAACTTTTTATCAAATAACAATTCCAATGCAAGACTTGAACTTACA
>JAHXHI010000293.1 GCA_025656775.1 gamma proteobacterium symbiont of Bathyaustriella thionipta | reverse complement strand
GGAAGTTTCACTACCTGAAAATGTAATTGCATTTAAGAAAAAATAATTTGGTCGGGGATGGCCGTTGTCACAACTAGGTCTACACCCATTGGTCACTGGCTGGCACAGAATAAGGCACGTCGCAGTGACGTTATTTTAGCCACCAAAATTGCAGGTAACGGCTTGCCATGGATACGAAATGGCGCTGATATAACAGGTGACGCAATATTGGCTTCGGTTGATGCATCATTAGAACGCTTGCAAACTGATTATATTGATTTATACCAGTTACACTGGCCCAACCGTACTTCACCTCATTTTTCCAAACATTGGCCGGGGGAAATTTCATTTACTGATGTCGATACTCAACAACACTCTGCACAAATGCTGGAAATTCTTCAGGCTTTAGATAGTTGTGTTAAATCGGGAAAAATTCGTTATTGCGGCTTATCAGATGATACTACATGGGGTATTAATGAATATATTCGCCTCAGTGAATTACATGACTTGCCCAGAATTGTATCAATACAAAACGAATTTAACCTGTTACATACTAAAGACTGGCCATACTTAATTGAAAACTGTGTACATGCAGAGATTGCCTATTTACCCTGGTCACCATTGGCAGGTGGGGTGTTGAGTGGCAAATACCTCAATGGTGCGCGTCCCAATGGCAGTCGTTGGAGTAAATCCCAGCGAAATGGACTCTTTCGTGATAATGCCACGGTGAATGAAGCGGTCAAAAACTACGTAGAAATTGCACAAAAATATGACCTGAGGCCTGCACAGCTTGCTTTATCCTGGTGCCAACAAGTGGATGGCGTGACATCAACAATTATCGGTGCAACAAGTGTTGCTCAATTAAAAGAAGATATTACCGCCTTTGAATATAGTTTATCAGATTCAGTTTTGGATGATATTAGTTCAGTGATACGTCAATACCCAGTACCATTTTGAGCGATAAAACGGATGTATTGAGACCATCAATGGAGTCAATTTTAAAAAAATTAAAAAAAAACAATATTAATTCTTGCTAATATAAGTTTTTAATTATATACTCTTTAAAACTAATAAAGAACTTGAAAAAACAGCGCACTTTTAAATGCATTGTCTTTATCAGTTCGCACTGAAGTTGATTATCGCTTCACGCTGTTAATTTATTGACAGCAAAAAACACATAACACATTATTATTATCAAACTGGAGAGTTTAAAATGAAAAGATTATTAATTGCAGCAGCAATCGCAAGTGTAACAACCGTTTCTATGTCTGCCAGCGCATTCTGGGATGACGGAAACAGCAACACTAACTGGAATGGCCAGGGCTATAACAACTGGAATAACAATGCCTATGGTAATGGTTATGGTAATGGTTGGGGCGACGGTTCTGGTGATGCGGATATGGATGGTGATGTAGAAATCACTATTAAAGCACGTGGTCGTGGTCGTGGTAAAGGTAACACCCGTGGTTCAGCTTACGGAAGTGGTAACAGCAACTACAATGGTTATAATAACATGGACTACCGTGGTAATGGTTATAATACTTACCAGAATACACCTTATGGTTATGGCTATGGTCGCCCAGCTCCTATACCTGCACCAGTACAAGCTCCAGTAGCACCAGCTGCTAAGTAATTTTAGCAGTACTCTTGATTTGTTCCGGCAGTGAGTTGTTATTAACTGCCGGAGTAGGTCATTGAATAAGCAAACATTTCCCTACTGTTTTCTCCCGGCAATACCTCTTTAAAACCCCAGTGATCATCTAACCAGTCATTTATCTTTAAATTATTAGCATAAAAAATTTATGCGCTACTGATACTATTTTTTATCTAAAGTGTCATATTAAGTTTGATTTTATTAAAACCTTTACTATACTCAAATAAAATCCACACTAAATTACTTAGGTATTAGATTCTGATACTTTTGTATTAATGAGCTGGGTTATTTATGAACAATTGAAGTAAAAAGGGGGAATCAAAATGTATGACACAGTCAATATGGTCCGCACTATCAGCTTTGACAGGGATGAGGTTGAGAAACGTGCCAGAAAATTAGGAATCAATTTAACCGATGAACATTGGGATGCCATTAAGTTTGTAAAAAATTTCTATGACTATCATGAAGATGAAGATCTTAAAATTGGTGATTATAGTAATGCACTTAAAGGCAAGTATGCAAAGCAGGGTGGACTGAAGTATCTCTACTCCCTGTTTCCTGATGGGCCCATTAATAGCGTTACCCAACTTGCAGGGATTTCAGTCAATAGTATTCAAGACAATTCTATGGGTTCAGTCCATTAGAGTGATGTCTTTACTGGAGCTATTAATACTCCTGCTTGACAGTGATACGAAAGGTTAAAATTGTTAAACATTCATGCTTAAGTCAGAAGGTGTCCAGCTAATCCCTTCTTTTGAAGCCGAAGGGTTTTTATGGCTTATTATATCTTCAACCTGGCTTATCTGTTCCTTTAGTATATCAACCATTAATAGAATTTCATTATGTTCAAATGCAGCATGAAATCCGCTTAGATGAATAGTGGGTTTAGTTAAATAATGATAACCAGTCCAATAAGTGGCCGTCATCACCACTAATGAGCCGAACATAAGAAAATAATTACTGAAAATAAATGACATTGCAAGAATATACAGGGCAATAAAAAACAAACTCAGATTAAAATTCCATAAAAAACTTTCTATTTTTGTATGCATATCACGGCGTTGATCAGGTGCTGAAACAGGTAAGCCTTCCAGATTAACTCCCGGTTTGGCAAGTGTGCGCATTTGCGTAATGCTGATATTTTTCTGAGTGAGGATTGCAACTGCTTTCTTAGCATCTCTGGTATCATGAAAGAGAAAAAATAATCGGCAATACATAATAATTTCTCCACGAAAAGGGTTGAATGATTTGAGTATTCAGAGCATTTGTTCCAGTGTTTAATAGCAAATAATTTATTGGATGATGGTGTTAATCTCATTTGCTAACTTAAAGTCTTTATTGCTAATGCCTCCCACTTCATGTGTCGTTAAATATATGGTTACTTTTTTATAGACATTTGACCATTCAGGATGATGATTAGCACGTTCGGCTATTAGAGCCACCTGGCTCATGAAACCAAAAGCACTGACAAAATCATTAAAGATAAACTCACGATAGAGTTTACCTTCATTGGAAGACCAATCCTGGTTTTCTGAGAAGAACTCCAATAGTTGAGCCTTACTGGCTTTTACATATTGCATCGTTTATTTTCAGCCCTCATCAATACCTTCATCGACATTGTTACTGATATCCTGAGCAAAGTCTTTTGCAGGGCACTCTACAGGAATATCTTCATATTTTTGTCGATTTTCTTCGTTTTCAAAGTAAATGGGATCAGTTGTATTCAGACGGTGCTGCATGATGATAATTTTTCCTATGAAAAATTGTAAACAGACTCTACAATTAGGGCGATCGCGCTTAATTTATCTTGACAAGAGCCCATGCATTTGATCTATTACTGTTATTTGAACAGGAATAAATCATGTCAGTTC
>JAHXHI010000356.1 GCA_025656775.1 gamma proteobacterium symbiont of Bathyaustriella thionipta | reverse complement strand
AAATTTTAAGAAAGCTGAATATGATTTTGTATGGCCTTTTTTTTAGTTGAATGCTAAAAAAAGGCTATTTACGGATGGACACTAATTAAGCTGCGCTGCTATAGTGTTCAAGCTTTATGCAGATTTTATAATCTATAAAATTAACAATATTTAACTATCTGCTGATATCATTTTTATCTGTATTTTTTGTTGAGGGTCGCACGTATCTTTTTCATCAATAAATATGGACCTGCCTATGCACCACTCTACTATCGACCATGCAGATTGCTATTTTAATCCTTATCTAATACTTATTGTAATCACACTTCTTGCCTGTTTTTTTCTGTCGACTGCTGATGCAAGTGCTCCCAAAACCGCAGTTGCACCCGAAGTTGAAATGGGTATTTCAGAATACTCTAAAACGGATCAGGACCATGTTCGCGTAAAAAGCAAAAAAGAAAGTAAATCAACCACCGATCATTCCCAGCTAAAAGAACTAAAAGGGCCCTTTTTCAGTGGTCCTGAAGTCACCAGAGCCTGTTTGGAATGTCATAATACTGCTGGTCATCAGTTTATGAAAAATAAACACTGGACCTGGGATTATAAACACCCTGAAACGGGTCAACACCTTGGTAAAAGTGTGCTTATTAATAATTTCTGTACCAATGCTCGTGGTAATGAAGGCATGTGTGCACAGTGTCATGCCGGTTATAATATGAGTGATTCCAATTTTGATTTTACTAATCAGGACAACATCGATTGTCTGATTTGTCATGAATCAACAGGGACATACTATAAAACACCGACCTCAAAAGGTAATAAAGCCTGTTCGGTTATGTTTGAAGGCAAGCCCGCAATTGAATGGGAAAAAGTGGCACAAAGTGTCGAAATGCCGACACGTAATAATTGCGGTAAATGCCATTTCTATGGCGGTGGTGGTGATAATGTCAAACATGGTGATCTTTCCTCGGTTTTATTTGATCCACCTAAGGACGTTGATGTTCATATGAGCAGAGAGGGTGAAGATTTTACCTGTGTGACCTGTCATGTGGGTGAAGCGCATGAGTGGGTGGGTAGTCGCTATGAAATGACTGTGAATGATGAAGTCGGCATCGGTAAACCCGGTATGCCTCGTGAAACGGCTTCCTGTGAAAGCTGCCATAGCGCAGCACCGCATCCAATTGATACGGTAGAAGGCATTAAGCTCAATACCCATACCAGTAAAGTGGCCTGTGAAACCTGTCATATTCCTGAAATTGCCAGAGGGGGTGTTGCCACTGAAATTGACTGGGACTGGCGTACGATGGGCAAACTGAAAAATGGTGAAGGCTTTAAACTCAAGGAATATACGCAAGGTGATGGCCATCATCGCGCCACCTATAAATCCATTAAAGGCAGCTTTACCTATGCAGAAAACCTGAGACCCATGTATGCCTGGTTTGACGGTACCATGAACTACACAACCATCGATACCAGCTTTGATCCGTCAAAGGGGCCTGTTGATATTAATTATTTTTCCGGTTCCGCCAATGATCCTGCGTCACGTATTTATCCATTTAAACGCATGCATACCACACAACCTTATGATAAGGGTAATAACACACTGGTTTATATGTCGCTCTGGGGTAGCGATGATTCGGCACTTTGGGGTAATTATGACTTTGGTAAGTCTATTGCCGCAGGTATGAAGAAAGACGGCAGACCTTATAGTGGTGAATGGGATTTTATTGAGACGTTCTCCTATTGGCCGGTAAATCATATGGTCGGCCCTAAAGAGGATGCGATGCAATGTTCAGAATGTCATGCTAAAGAAGGCAGACTCAGCCATCTTGATGACGGCAGTATCTATATTCCGGGTACTCAAAAAAATGAAACACTTAATATCATTGGTCTATTAGCTATCTTTGGTACATTGGCGGGTGTGTTTGGTCATGGTGCTTTACGTGTTGTTGCTACCCGCATGAGGAAAAAATAATGTCTATGACGATGATTAAATTAATGGTTTTTAAACGTTTTGAACGTGTCTGGCACTGGAGTCAGATGGCACTTATTTTTACCTTATTGTTTAGTGGCGCTGCCATTTATGGTGTGCATACTTTAATCAGTTTTGCTGATGCAGTGACATTGCATACCTGGGCGGCCATTATACTGATTGTACTTTGGCTGTTTGCAACCTTCTGGCTTTTGACAACAGGACAGTGGCGGCATTATATGCCAACCACAAAAAACTTTGTTCAGGTGGCCCGTTTCTATGCCTTTGGTATTTTTAAGGGTGAACACCATCCTTATAGAAAGACTTATCGACGCAAACATAATCCATTGCAGGCGATGACTTATCTCCTGGTTAAAATGGTTATTTTCCCTGCAGTCTGGTTGTCAGGCATCCCTTATTTGCTCATTAGTTTTGGTATCGGGGGCTTTTTAAATGATTTTGGGTTGGGAAATATTGCTTTGGTTCATACCATTGCCGCAATTGCCATCACTGTTTTTGTTATTGCTCATGTTTATTTACTGACCACGGGGCATTCCTTTGTGGAGCATGTTAAACCCATGATAACGGGCTATGACGATGTGGAATTGACCGATGAAGAACTGGCTTATATAAAAGCAGATGAGCCTGCCTTATTAAAAGATAGCTAGGCTGTTATTATCGGCTCCTCATGATGAGGGCCGCTTTCAGCTTGATGACATAATGATATTATTTGACTGTACAGGCAAATGTTATGCGGTTTTTTTATGTCTAAACAGTAAATTCATCAGCATAGAGGCCTGCTGATCGACTTCATTTTTAATTTCTGGCATATCATCAATAGATAAGCCGGTTATTTTCCAGCACATAGGATTAAGCTCTAAAGTTTCTGCTGAAGCCGGTATCTGTGCCAATGCATTTTGTGTCATGGCTGATGCGATATGGATGATGGCGGTTTCCCGCTGAAAGTGACTGGCTTTTTCGGGTTCGATATGAAACTCGGTGAGTTCCTGTAAACTCTTTGGCAGCTGCCATTCACGCATTAATTCGGCCCCGACCTGAGCATAGTCAAAGCCAAGTAATTCACGCTCAGCCCTGTAAATACTTATCTTTTTTTGTGCCGCTAATTCTATGGCTGAGCGAGATTCTTCAGGAATCTTTTGATAGGTGACTAAATGGCCGATATTGTGCAGTAAACCCGCAACAAAAGGCCTTTCAGTGTCTAAATTTTTACAATAATATGCCAGCAAGCGTGCTGTTACCGCACAATAGACGCCATTAAACCAGAAATCATAGATATTAAAATAATCATTGGTGAAGCCAGAGAAGCTATCAATGACAGATGTTGCCAGTACCAGGTCATGAACCTGTTCGGTGCCTAATAGATTAATCGCATGAGTGATGGTATCGACTTTTGCGACCAGATTAAAAAATGAGCTGTTGACCAATTTGAGTAAACGAGCGGTGACCGATGGATCACTGGCGATTACTTCCGCGACATCAGCCATGGATGAATGGGGGGAATTCACCACATTTCTTAGCTGAATGTAGACATCAGGTAAAGATCAGGGTCGGATTATACTTTGCTCAATTATTGACCAAATAAAATCTCAGACCTAAATTTTCCATCCCATGCAGCACGCTGGAGCTTACCA
>JAHXHI010000166.1 GCA_025656775.1 gamma proteobacterium symbiont of Bathyaustriella thionipta | reverse complement strand
TGATTTTCTCTTTCTACTCATTTTTAGGTTCCCCATTAGGTTAGCTCTTATATCTTAACCTATTGTCCAGTTTTCGGGGTCCACTATACTAAATAGACATTTAGACACATTATCCAGTGATAGTCATGAACAATTAGGAGGACATATGCACAAATAAAGTAGAGAGCCAAACTTTAAAACAAAATCAATACTTTTTAAAACAGAACGCTCGACAAGTAATTATAATAGCATTTTTATTACAGATATATCAACCCTATATAAGATTTCATATAACAAACACTCTGATTTAGTTTTAATTACTGTATTCGGAAGTTGAATTTTTCTATTTCGCCATTTTTCTTAACCGACAAAAACACTATAGACTGACTTTTAATCACCTTACTTTTAAAAGGTTCTGTAAAATCATTAAAAACCATAGTATTATCTTCATCCTTTAAATAGAGCTTGTTTTCCATTAATTCACAACGGGCTAGATTTGAACTTAGGTTAACCAAAGGATCCGCAACTAATACCTGAACCAAACCCGTCATATCAGATACTACAATTTCATAATCATCAATAAAAACCATATATTTACCATATATTCTCTATTTATAGTTGATTTATTCTACGAAATAATTATTATAAATACAAACAGGAATATTTTTGTAAAAGACATAAAAACAAATCAATTCTTATTATGCATACAACACAAAGTAATATAATATTATGAAAAACAAGATTATAATTATCGCCTTTTGCATCCTGGCTGGTCAAAATGTGACTGGATCTAACTTAAGTTTTCTAAACGAAAACTACACTGTAAAGCTAAAAGCTCCTGATAAAGTCAAAAAGAACGTTGCAAATGAAGATAAAAATGAAACATCCGAGTTAAAACAGGAAACAACAAAATCGGAAATTTACAAACCTGTTTTTAATCAAAAAAAACCAGTTAAAAAGACCGCAAAATATAAGCCAGTCAATTTTAATAAAAAAACACGAAAAGCCTCACCCAAAGATTACAATCTAAAATTTCTTACTTTTAGAATTAGCACCAAAAATTCAGAATCAGAAAGCAAAAAGATTTCTAACAATTTGGTAAAATACTTTAAAGAAGGATGGGAAGTAGATTCCACGGAAATAGAAACAGATAAATCATCCGTTTTTTCTAAGAAAGCAGGCCAATCATATATTGCCACCAATATTAAATACACTCTTATAAAGAAAAAATAACTTATTGATTTATATTATTAATTGCATCATTATTTCTAATTTTATATAATTAAACACAACTTTTATAACGAAAAAGGGGGTTCTATGTCACTGGCTCAAACCCAACCCAAAAAACCATCCAAACAATGGTCCAGAAAAGCATTAGCAGACTTCTCTGACAAACTTGACAAAGAACCTGAAGAAAACGACATTGATCAAATGAAGCACGATATCATGAGCGTAATTCACCGACTAGGCGGTGACGTTACCTATGCAGATCTCTCTGCTCACATTTCTAACTTTGATGACTCAACATGGGCGGCATCATCAGGCTACAGAAAAGAGACCATTCGTGTCGGCTCAGACACCAGTTCTGTCATTATATGGGAAGGACACTCTAAAGTAGCGGGTAGCGCATTACTTCAATTAATTCAAGAAGGCAGAGTGCGCTATGCCATTTGCAGCTCTAAACGCTATCGACACTACAAACTCAAATATCCTATAATCAGAAGAAATAGTGACGCTGTTCGAGAATATGACAAAACCCATTGGGTACCCATCAACTTATACATTTCAAATGAAGAAAAATCAAAACTAGACACAATACACCCAGTCGAATCCCAGTTGATAGGCGAGATTACTGTTGGCTATTACAATGATCAAGATTACCCTGTTAGAGTATCAAAAGGAAAGGCTACCGCTACTTTCAGCTCTGTATACGATCACGGAATCATCTATGATGATGATAATGATCTTGAAGTGGAACTGTCTACATCTGAACATAACTACCTCAAAACAATGAAAAACGAAGTCAAAGCCTGGGAAGATCAGTTTGAGGATGATTAGTTTTCACAAATCAGGGACATTCTTCTCTGACCATTCACCGATTTCACGATGATGTAGATTAGTACTTTATTGGTCTACAGATGAACACTTCGAATACTATTTAATTTAAGCCTTCAAAAAAAACCCCGACACATGACACCATCGAGGCTATAAAATAATTACCTATTTTTAAACATTTTCACTAATTGATGCTAATTTTTATTTTTAGACCTCTGAACATGTGTATAATGATTAACTTCAGTCTTCATAAAGGGTTCAATTTCATCAAGAGGGAATTTTTTAAATTTGGGCAATCCTGCCATAGATTTTTCAACAGTTTCAAAAGGACCTCGGGTATCAAACCAAATACTAGCAAAAGCAGCCATTTCTAAGTCGTTCTCCTGGTCAGGGAAAACATCATGGTCTAAACAGATATCAAGAGCGGCTTTAACTCCCCAAGCTGCGGGATTATGATCCCTTAGCCAGTTAGCCATTGTCGTCCCCTTTAAACTATCCCTTTCTTTGACATAGCCTTTTTCAATAGCAGTATCAGTTAACAATGCAGCTTTCCCATTAAAACTAGGGATTTCATCATGAATAATATCTGAAAATTTCTGTATAAAAATATAGCGATATTCCAAACCAGATTTTCTCAACATTGAGCGCTCTCTGGATTCAACAGATAGCTTATGCTTGTTGTAAAATGAATTAGGATTCCACTTACTAATAAACAATCTGAATTTTTTAATACCCAAATTTTTAGTCAGAAGATTAAAAGCGGTTTCTGGGTTAATAATTTCTCTTCTGGTTTTCAGTTTGGTCGTCAATACATGTTGACGAGAAATCGTATTACCTGAAGCGTCCTTAGACTTCAAATCAACAAAAAGATTAAATTTGTCTTCGTAACCATAAAGAATAAAATTTTCGGCCAAATCATCTTTAACCTGAAACCTTAAATCATTCACATCAATACCTGGAAGGCAATTATCTGCTGTACTTTGCGAAATATCACCAGATTTTACTTTTTGCTCAAATTCTTCCATGCTTGTAATAGTGCCAATACCATGCGTAGGTTCACTATTTTTAGAAACAGACATAGTCTCTCCTTGTAATTAGTAGTTATGGGTAAAACCCTAAACAAATATTTATATGTTTATAGATTAACCTGTATCTTACAATAAATCAACCCTTTTTAATTAGACCCACTCCTTAGTTTTTATATTAACCATCCCTAAAGGGAGCACTAAATATTTAACACCATCCATTTCAAGAATATCACCAGCCATAGAATCTCTTTCGGCTTTTCCAGTGAGCAAAGCAATCTTTCTATTATTATTAAGATACCATGGGGTTTTGCTTGTTGTTGTCATCTCAAATGATTCTTTTAGCAAAGAACTTTCTACCGTGGCCACTTTTCGGTACAACCCTGATTTTGCAAGAAAAATTGCGGCTTCAATTTTCTGAATCACGTTATTTTGTAAGACAGCTTCCTTTTTAAAACTACGATCAATATAGTGGACCCCGAAAACTGGACAATAGGTTAAGATATAAGAGCTAACCTAATGGGGAACCTAAAAATGAGTAGAAAGAGAAAATC
>JAHXHI010000051.1 GCA_025656775.1 gamma proteobacterium symbiont of Bathyaustriella thionipta | reverse complement strand
AAACCCGCTGAATAAATGCAATAAAATAAGCTGAAATTACCCATTAAATAAGTTGAACAAAAGCCCATCAAATAGCGTGATTACACTCATCAGTGGCTGCTCTGGCTAAAACGGTACCTTCACCATTACGTCCATGACAGGCGCGACATTCATCACCGTTATTCTGCCCTGCAAGATTTTCATGACCACCATCAGAAAAGCTGGTGTCTCCAACAGGATGCATGCCATGAGGTCCTTCCAGTGTATTTCCTAAATCACCTTCATGACAGGTTGAACACTCGATAATCGTACCGGTATGTCCCTGTAGCTGGTTTGACGTCACATTGTCATTTGCCAGAGGGTTTTTATTTGGCCAGATACCATGTGTCGCACCATGACAGGCCTCACAGAAGATGCCTTCATGACCGGTACTTACGCGGTAAAGCATAGGATTACCGATACGTGTATCGTCCGGACCCGTCACTGCTGGATTGTCTGCAGCAATGACGTTTTCAGCAAAGCGCTTGTTGGTAGGAACGATGGGAGTGGCTTTCGCATCACCGGATAGATAGGCCTTAAATAGACGGATACCATCCTGGTTAGCGTCGGCGTCATAATTATTGACTACCGTACCGTCTGCTCCGGCTAAATTATCCATTGCATCACCTGTATGACAGGAACCACAACCGGGTTCATTGGCCCAGGGTACACGTGGCTGGTCAGGGTTAGTATAGAAATCACCACCGAGTTCAAATGCACCGGGAGTGGCTGCAGAAACACCACGGGTAAAGTCATCACCTACCTGATTCATATCACCATGACAATCCTGACAGAGCATTCCGCCATTTGACATGGCACCACGCAGACAGTCAGTACGTCGGCCCGGGTGACACTGATAGCAGGTTGCTTCTAAGACTTCTCTGCGCTCACCCAGATTAACAATATCGCCGTTCTGATCTTTAATCGCATCAGGCATATCCGGGAACAATGGAATACCATCGACACTGGTCACTGTGGCATGATGGCTGTGCATTACGTTTGACATTGACTTGTTAACGATCTGGTCTCTGCCGTTGTGCAACACATTGCCTGGATCATTCTGTTCGCCAAGAGGTCCAAGCTGAGCCAGATCCAGTGCAGGAGTATAGTGACAGGTTTGACAGACTACAGGAGTCTGATCAACCAGATCAGGCGTATATTTAGGAACATCAATACCTGAACCGTGTTTCAAATCATGCAGACGCAGTAGATTTAAATCAGCTGCCCATTCTTTGCTGACATCTTCAGGAACGTTCGCCGTATCCTGATTTGCAAGTGCAATATCTATGGTGTTATCAAATAGTCTTTGAGTTGCAGAGCCATTACCGCCGTCATCTGGGTCATTGTGACAGAATCCGCAATTAGCTTCACCGGAGATAGGTACGACTGTATCGACTGAGGCCAGAAGCGTATTGCCCTGAAGCGCCTGAATCCGATAAAGCGGCCAGGGGTTTTCACGTCCGAAATCATCGTATGCGGTCAGTGGTAAACCGGCAGCTTCAAACCAGTCCACGCCTTCTTTAACATAACCAAACTGGAAAGCAGGGTTAATAAAGAAAGGTTGATCGGTGACGAACTGGGTAAATTCCTGGGGAACGTTAGCACTATAAGGTGCACTGATACCAGGCATCATTTGTTGAGTCGCCGTCAGCACAGGAGGAGTATGCAGATGCAGTAATTCCACATTCGGCATGGGCAGTCCAACATCAGTGATCACATTGAAAGGAGGACCTGCAAGTGGTGTCAAAGGGTCAAATGCGGGTGTAAATGGGTTTTCTGGTGGATAGAAAGGATCATATGCACCGAGCTGAACGGTCTCCCAGAAGTTGGTTTTATAAACACTGCCATCAGGTAATAAACTGGAAGCAAAAGGTCCTGTACCAGCAGAATTCATACCAGTCAGAATAGGATCATTCGGGTTTGAAGCGGCTGAGTAAACCACACGGATACCATCACCTGGTGACAGCACACTGGGATCGTTACCTCTGCGGATCACGGTGGCATGCAGCACGTTGAATGGCGGCAGGATGCTGGAAATCCGTGTATCCAGATCGCCACAATGCATGCCCAGGTCATTGATGGCGAAAATCTGATAAGCATTATCACCAGCCATGGACTGCTCAGCGACAGGTGAACCGGGTATGCCATTCGCACTGGTTGAGTTAATTGAAGCAACATCAGAAGGTGGTTGTGTCGGTGGTTCTGTTGGCGGTGTAGTTGAACAATCAGCGGGTGCATGTTTCACAGATTGTACCACTGTTTCTGAGGCTGATGTCGCTGTAACACTACAGGGTGGAGTGGTTAAACTTTTGACATACAGCTCCCACTTTCCTTTTTTAGAAACAGTGGTAGTACCTAATTCAATACCAGAATCTGTATCGGTTATCACTACCTGCTTCATTTTCTGACCACGCCCTTCAACTTCCAGAACATCTTTTTCATATTCCCATTCACTCTCTGTGATGGTTAACATCGTGCTGCTAGAAGGTGGTTCTGTTGGCGGTGTAGTTGAACAATCAGCGGGTGCATGTTTCACAGATTGTACCACTGTTTCTGAGGCAGATGTCACTGTGACGCTACAGGGTGAAGTGGTTAAACTTTTGACATACAGCTTCCATTTACCCTTTTTAGAAACTGTCGCAGTACCTAATTCAACAGCAGTATCGGTATCAGTTACCACCACGTGCTGCTTTTTCTGTCCTCTTCCTTTAATTTCCAGAATATCTCTCTTATATTCCCATTCACTCTCTGTGACGGTTAACACATTGCTGCTGGATGTTGGAGCGGACCCTGCAACTAATGCACCTGAACAATCAGCGGGTGCTTTCTTGACAGTTCGTACAGCCGTTTGTGTTCCAGATGAAACAGTAACACTACAGGGCGGTGTTGATAAATTTTCAACTTTTATCTTCCATTTGCCCTTTTTTGAAGTCGTCGTCGTGCTTAGCTGAAGTGTAGAGCTGGTATCGGATAGAACAACTTCAATTTTTTTTTGTCCTTTTCCTTTAACAATTAATACACCATTTTCAGCATTCCACTTGCTTTTTGTTATTTTTAATTTATCGCCTGCAACAGCAGTTGAGCCAATAAAGAAACATAATAAAAAGCCGATCACAAACCAAGATACTGCTCTTTTTCTAATGCTACACATAATACCCCCTGATACTTCATTTGATAAACAATACAACGATAAAGACAAATAAAGTTGTAAGCTCTTGAAGTTGTTTGTTTTTGTTTTTGTTTATTTTTAATGCTAATTAAATATGACATTTCAGTATGTGTTTTTCTAATTACTTTTAAACAGCATGAGACTGAATTGTTTTGTTGACACTAACATGTCAATCTTAAAAGAATCTTAAATAAAGCTTAAATCAATATTAAGTGTAAGGTTTTGTGATGGAGTTCATATTTTTTTTGTTATCGAAGACACCTTAAGTGTTAACTTAATATGATGTGAACTCCATCACATTTTTTTGTATTGTCCCAATGCTATTATTATTAGTCATGGTTAAAAAAATATCTTTTTTTGTAACTATTCAGCATAAATTTAAAAAAAATTGAAAAAAAAAGCTTGACAGAAAAGTTATGTAATTTATTAAAACCGACATGT
>JAHXHI010000222.1 GCA_025656775.1 gamma proteobacterium symbiont of Bathyaustriella thionipta | reverse complement strand
GGTGTAAGTTCAAGTCTTGCATTGGAATTGTTATTTGATAAAAAGTTACCTGATTTTATCTGAGATTAAAAATCATGCTGAATAGTTACTCATTTACTTTCTTAAAAAAATCTATATCGAAGAGAATAATTGATAAGGGCTGACGTTTACGATGGGAGACCTGTAGATATCGATCAGACATTTCTAAAAAATAACGTCGATTTGGGATTTGAGTCAAAAAATCAATCGTAGCCTGCTTATAGAGTTTTGTATTCGCTTCCTCTAACTCTTTGGTTCGCTGCAATACCTTTTTTTCTAAACTTTTATTAATATTTTTTAATTCATTAATTTTTTCTTCTATTTTATTCTCAAGGACTTTGTTGGCTTGATCAACTTCTCTTTTTAATCGGGCTGGAGTAATAGAAAATAAGTAAGCGATGGGAAATGAGAGTGCTAAAACTGCAAAATAAATAAATAACATATCCATAAACTGATCATGTATTTGCTGACGCTGCTTATACATTTTAGGTTGAATAATCAGTTTTAAAATATCCTCGCTGATAATACTGCTAATGTTTTTTGCATAAAAGCGGTCAGTCCGGCACTCAATATTATTTAAAATACATGCAGCATCCAAACCAAAATCATCCTCTAAATTATGCTCACCATTAAGAAAGTGATTCCATGCCTTATTACTATCAGGATGAATGATAAAATGACCATTTTTATCAATAAGATAAACATCAAAATTAGGTGAAATAATTAACTGCTTTAAAAAATCTTCCATAAAAAGATTAACGACTAAAATTCCGACTAATTCATTTTTATAAACACTTTTTTCGACACCCTAAGTACAGGTTTAATTGGTTTTTCTATAACACCGTGCTCAACATTCAAATCAATATTAGAATAGGATATCAAATCATTACTTTTCATCGCCTGGGAAAAATAATAACGTGATTTTTTATTCTGTAAGCTCTTATTATCAACACTTAATACTTTAGTATTAGGTCTAATTCGATCCACTCTGATTTTTTCCATGCCATCTTTATCAATATATCGAAGCTGCATATATTTACCTGAAGTGGATGCCAGTAACAAAAACAACTCATTGACACGACGTGTTTCAAGCACTGGATTATTCAGATAGTTTTGAAAAACAGTGGCATTTTCAAGTGTATTAAACACATCTTTAATATCTTGAAGATATAACTCGATATGATTCTCCAGATTTTGATGTAATTTTTCTGCATTTTCAATATTGTTCTCTTTAAGTGTAAGCGCCTGTGTTTTGAATAGAAGGACGGATGAAATCGCTATCAGTAGAATACCGAAAAAAATAAAAGCCAGAATGAGTTTATTTCTAAAAGAAAACATATTTTATTAGATTAGTTTAAGTGTCTATGTCAATTTGATATCAAACATCAGCCAAGATATCACTTTGTAAGATATGACCTACAATAAGCATATATTACAAAATTTATATATTCAAGCTGGTTTGCGTTATTTCAAGGCCTGATAACAAAAACAATCTATTGTATGGTCATTTACCATACCAACCGCCTGCATATAGGCATAACAAATGGTGCTGCCTATAAATTTAAAGCCTTTTTTCTTCAATGCCTTGCTCATGTGATCGGATTCTTTAGTGGTAGCGGGAATATCGGATAGCGTTCTCCTGTGATTTACTATTGGCTCACCATCAACGAACTGCCAGATATAATCTGAAAATGAACCATAATGAGATTGGACTTCAAGAAATAACCGGGCATTAATAATCGCTGAATTCACTTTTAAGCGATTACGAATAATTCCGGGATCTTGCAATAACATTGCAATTTTCTGTTCATCATACCGAGCAATTTTTTGGGCATCAAAGTGATCAAATACCTGCTGATAATGTGCTCTTTTTTTTAATACCGTAATCCAGCTCAGACCAGCCTGTGCGCCCTCTAAAATTAACATTTCAAATAAATGTTGATCATTGTAACTGGGAACGCCCCACTCTGTATCATGATACTGCTGATACAATTCATCTTCACCACACCATTCACATCGATGTATCATTTACCAGCTAACCTTTTTTTATATTATAAAAACAACTTCTCTGTCATTTTTCAAACTCTCAGAAATAAGAATTCATCTCTACAAAAGTCCAGGCAGAACGAAGGCACTTACATTTGATTATTTTTTTGCTTCTAATCGCTGATTTTGAACTAAGCTATAAGCAATATAGTATTTCAAAATATTACTGACGTATTCTACAGTTTCACGGCCAATCATTTTAGCCGCAGCCACCTCAACATTTGAAAACCAGACATTTGGATCCAGCTTCATCTTTTTGGCTAAGGCTCTCATTTTGCGGACTTTTGCTGGTCCTGCATTATAGGCTGCCCAGGACAAAGCCATTTGATCTCTTTTATTTATAGCAGGATCGGTGAAATATCGGTCTCTTAAAAAAGCAAGATATTTGACGCCAGCATGTATATTGTTTTCTACACTGCTAATATCAGGAATGTCAACGTTTTTATCTGCTGCAGTAGCAGGCAATAATTGCATAATCCCCACAGCACCACGATGACTTTTTATATTATGATTTAACCTTGATTCCTGATAAGCTTGAGCAGCAATAGCAAGACTATCAAAATCATATTGCGCACTATATTTTTTAAACAGCTCAATAAATGCTAATAATTTGTTTCTTTCTTTTTTTGCATTCGGGTTTTTTATCCATTTATCTTTTTCAAAATAACGTTTAAATAACATATTTCCAAGATACGTGCCTTTTTTTGCTTTTTTAAGGAATATATTCAGACTTTTTTGCAGCTCCGGTGATTTTTTCCGAATTCCCCAACCGACATGAGTCCCTTTTTTAATAGCAATTGAATCATGAATAGTGATATCGGGTAGAACTTTGGCCCAAATTTTCGCAATATAGCCATCTGCAACGGTTAGTTTAACAACGCCCGAATTTGTAAGTTCAAGAATGTCCTCAGTTGACAAATGAGGATCCGCTTCAACAATATCGATTATCTTAAGATTTTTTTCTTTTAATATTTGGTTAAGTTCCTGCAGATGTTCAACATAACTGCTTCCCTTAAGCACATAAATTTGTCGCCCTGACAAATCATCTATTGATTTAATATCTGTTATTGATTTGTGACTCACCAGTAGTTCCTGAACTTCAGCAGCTTTCCCTGATATAAAATCAATTTTTTTCTCACGTTCAGGAGTAATCGTCATTAGCGTTGCAATAATATCCCCTTTTCCTTCTAATAAATCAGGAATCAGGCGATCAAATGTCGTGGGAATATACAATATATTAATCTTATCTGATTCTTTTTTAATCCCCTTATTGATCTGCTTTTCATACTCGGTAAGCAAATCAACCTGTAAACCTTTTGGAGTCCCTTTCTTCGTAAAAAAGAAATTTGTTCGGCTATAAGTCACCAAAGCCCGTATTATTCTTCGTTTCGAAATTCCGGGTAAGTCATCCGTATGGTTTTTAACAATAACATGCTCTAACAGTGAATCTGCCTGTTCTTGCGCAATAAGTATTGATGAAAAGGTAACTATTCAGCATGATTTTTAATCTCAGATAAAATCAGGTAACTTTTTATCAAATAACAATTCCAATGCAAGACTTGAACTTA
>JAHXHI010000302.1 GCA_025656775.1 gamma proteobacterium symbiont of Bathyaustriella thionipta | reverse complement strand
TCATTGGTGAGCCTCATAGTGAATTGATGAGATTGATTATGAGGTAGGGAAAACTTTTTTGAAATAACGGTAGTTGCTTAAGCGCTTACAAAACAACAACAGTTCAGTGGTGCTTGGCCGGGACGGCAGAGTATTGAAGTGGGGGGGGGTAAACGAAAAACACCTGTTCCCATTGAGGGACTCGGCGCAGCTATTGCAATTGTGAGCAATGACGATTACACACTAGCGTTACGTGCAGACGGTACAGTTTGGCAAGTTGGCCGATATTATAATAATGGCCGCCTTTCAAGTCGCAAAATACCAACACAAATATCGGGGCTTGAGAACATTACCCGAATTGCAGCGGGGGCTTATTACCATTTCATTGCATTAAAAAATGACGGCACGGTTTGGACCTGGGGTGATAACAAGGATGGACAGCTGGGCGATGGTACCGATATTGGTCGCAATAACCCAAAGCAAGTGCAAGGTGTTAATAATATTGTAGCCATTGCAACAGGTAATAGCCACACGATTGCTTTGAACGCTGATGGAACTGTTTTTGCGTGGGGTGCCAATAACAATAATCAGATGGGTGATCCACGGGCAGATTCGAGTATGAATAAACCACGTATAGTCAAGAACCTTAGTGACATTGTTGACATTACAGCTGGTATGAACCACTCTTTGGCGATTCATCGTAATGGTTCAGTATATTTATGGGGAGAAAAGGTCACACCATTTCCGGTGAAAGTAGAGGGTTTAACTAATGTCATTGCCGTTGCTGCTGGTTCTAGATTCTCATTTGCAATTACTGCGGATGGTGCGGTGTGGGAGTGGTATTCAGGTTATAAATCCATTTCAAAACCTTCAAAAATTATTGATCAAAGAACGGGTAGCCTGGTGCAGATAAATACACCATACGCGCCTTTTGTCTTGGATGAGGCCGCCTATGCAAAGAGAAAGCAGGAATCTAAGCAACAAGCTTGTAAAAAGTTTCGTGGTCAACTACTAAATGTTAGTAAGAAAAAAACAAATACTTTCGTAAGCCATGATCCCAGCTGTGGCGGTTCACTGGCAGGAAAAAATCTATCAGGATTTAATTTTAAGGGAGCAGATTTAAGAGGAGTCGACTTTACTGATGCTAATTTATATATTGCATCATTCAAAGAGGCCAACCTGAGTGGAGTCAATTTCTCCAATGTGAGAGATTTATCACAATCCCATTTCGAAGGTGCCAATCTGAGAGGTGCCAACTTTTCTGGTGCAGATCTGATGTCGGTACATTTCAATAATGCAGATCTTCGAGAAGCAAACTTCAGTGGTGCAAACATTTCTTCTAACAGCATGATTCACGTCAATCTCCATAAAGCCAATTTTGATGATGCCAAAATTCAGCAAACGAACATTCAGCAGTCAGATCTTTCACAAGCTAGTTTTAGAAATGCTGAATTTACCGAAAGGTCTTACATCACTATGGTAGATATTAATGGTGCAGACTTTACTGGAGCACGCATACCCAAGTCATTTTTCCACAAAAGGAATAATATAAAGAATATCGATAAAGCAATTGGTATCCAAACAACAACTCAACCAGTTAACAATAACGAGTATTTCACAAGAGAGGCTCAAAAAATGGAGCTATATGTTAACAGTTTAAGAGCAAGTGAAGATAACCCAATAACGGGTGCTTTTGGATTGACTTTAGGTCAGCCATTCAACAATGATTCCGTATCAAAGGTGATAACAGTTAAAGGTACGCCTAAACAGGCATCTTATTATGTTATACCACACACATCTAACCCGTATTTTTCTACCTATAGAGTAATTATCAAAGATGGGTTTATTAAGACAATCACAGCAAGCTCTGGGCAATTGCAGTACGAGAGCTTGGGACCCGGAAAATTATCTCAAGAAGAAACCACAGAACGTTGTGAAGCTTTAAAGACATTTCTGACTAAGAAGTATGGTGCGACATTGAATTCGCAGAAGCATGCCTATTACAAATCTTCGGAAAATAGGAATATTGAATTAAATTGTTCTAAAAAGCGCGTAGATATAATTTATGGTATAAAGCTTAAGCTTGCCAAGCCAGGAACTGTGAAATTCGAGTCAAAAGGGTTGTAATTGAGTTTTTAGAGTTCCTAATAGGGGAGCTCTTGGGAGGCAAGATGAAGGGCTCGAGCATGTACTGTTGCTCGAAGTGTCTCCAAAAAGGTGACAGGTGCTGACTAGTGATGATGCCGTTACCTTCTGGACTAAGATCCGAAGTTGCGTTGTCGTTTGGTTCTCACCTAAAGATTATATAAATCAGTCGGCCTGTGATGGTGCATCCACATCTGGCTTAGATTTTTTCAAACTTTACTTTCTGCTGAAGGAGTGCTTCTATGCCAAGTCTGAAAACCTACTCTAGATATATTATACATGGTTTGACTTGGCTGATCTTGCTTATATCAATTGCCCCCGTATCTGGTGGCAACACGCCTCCTTACTCTGCCTGGAGTGGTGTTATAAAAAAGGACACTGAATGGACGGTAGAAAATGGTCCGTATCTAATTGAAGGTGATCTGAAAATCAAAAAAAAGGCTGTACTGACCATTCAGCCAGGCAATGTGATAAAAGCAGGTGGTAAGATAACAATTTTTGTTGAAGGTAGCCTTCAGGCACTTGGGACAAAAGAGGCTCCGATTATCTTTACCTTGAAAAGGGATGATACGGTCGGTGGGGATATTAATGGAGATGGCGGAGATTCTAAGCCGTCAGCAGGAGACTGGTCTGGCATAGTTTTTATTAAAAGTAGCCACAATAGCCAATTGTCTCATGTTTCTGTATTGTACGGTGGTGCCTATAGAGGCCCTCACCGTTGGGCGAGCAATAGCCCAGCAGTTGAAGTGCAGACTTCAGGGTTGGAAATCGACAACGGTCACTTCGCCCATAATTTGGGGATAGCAATCCAGGCGAACAGTAAATCCACTATAACCCCCATTGTCCGCTCATCAACGTTTCTGGATAACAAGGGAGCGGCTGTCCGGTTGTATGGCTATTCCCTCGCTGCGAGCTTGCATGACAACACAATGACGGGTAATGCAATTAATGGAGTAGTCCTTGGAAAAGGGGTGTTAGAGAGTGACAGTGTATGGTCGCCTAAAAATACCTATGTTATAAGCGACAAGATCCAGATTGCAGAAGGTGCTATCCTGCTCCTGCCACCGGGGACAGTTGTCAAAGGCTTGAATAAGAAATCCGTTATTATAGTAAAAGCCACACTCATTACGGATGGAGAAAAATCACTCCCTGTCATATTCACGTCCATCAAGGATGATAACTATGGCGGGGACACCAATGGTGACCAACTGGAAACGACGCCAAGTGCAGGAGACTGGGGGGGGATAGGATACTCCTCATCGAGTACAAATAACTTACTATTGAATACGTTGGTGCGTTATGGTGGCGGTGGAAAAAACCTTGGTCGCCTTGCTTCTGTAGTCACTGCATCGGATGGGCTGAGCCTACGGGGAACCGTTATAGAGCATTCCGGCTCAGCTGGGTTGTATCGTAAGGACTCAACACCGTTCGTAAGGGGTGTAGACCTAGTTGTGACAACGGCCATCCCCGACCAAATTATTTTTTCTTAAATGCAATTACATTTTCAGGTAGTGAAACTTCCT
>JAHXHI010000191.1 GCA_025656775.1 gamma proteobacterium symbiont of Bathyaustriella thionipta | reverse complement strand
CATTGGTGAGCCTCATAGTGAATTGATGAGATTGATTATGAGGTAGGGAAAACTTTTTTGAAATAACGGTAGTTGCTTAAGCGCTTACAATAAACAGGAGACATCCCATGTCTACACAACCACAACAAAAACATCCTACCCTGGTAAATCAAAATCTAGTCCAGCACCTCAAACGTAAAGCTATTGAACTGAAATCCCCACCGCAACCGAGCGTAAATGCCCAAATTGCAGCCCAGTGGCGAAAAGATAACGGCTATGCCGGAAAAGGCGGTGTGGTAATAATTTATGACGGTGTAGTTGACGGCTGGAGTAATGAGCTACGTGATCCGCAGTCCTGGCAGCCTGGCTGCTTTGCTATTGATGAAAGTGGCAATGAATGGCAAACAGTAGGCGGCAACTATTACAATGGCGCAAAAAGCTGGGAAAGAGTATCTATGACCACCCTGCAAGATGAATTGAAACTAATCTCAGTCTGTCAAGAAATAGGCGGTATTGCTAAAAGAAACAACCAATACACCTTATCCTTAACCCTGCATATCAATCAGCCTGTAGAGTCGCTTACTGTGTCGCAATTACTATCATTCCATCGTGAATGTGTTCAGCGTTTTAATCAGGGGGTGAATCATGTCTAGTCAAATTATTGAATTGGTTTATGATCTTGTTGATGAAAAAAAGGTTTCCATCGACAAACTTGAGGGGTTATCACGAGAAATAGATATGGCATTACAAGGATTATTAATCAATATCCAAACAGTTGGAGAAATGATAACTAATTCAGCCGAAGGAACTTTTTCCGACACAGAAGCCATGTCTGGTCATGTCGTTGCTGGCTTGGGAGATTATGCTCAAAGCTTGCTTAATGTAAAAGTCTATATTGATGATTATTTAAAGAAACAAGGAGGCAGTAGTCATGAGTGATAAAAAAAGAAGTTATATTGATATTAATGCCGAGTTCATGGAATCAAATGGATTAGTTTTTGCTATATCTGATTTATTAAGTTCTGCTTCAGCAGGGTTTGATCTTAATAATCTACATCCTGAAACGCTCTATTGGCTGTCTAATGGATTAACCAAAGCGGTGAGAAAGACTGATAATCTTTTTGAAGAAATGGAAAGTTTATACCATATTGAAAAAATGAGGAATGATCATGATTAAGTCTGACAGCGAATATATTAAGGGGCTTCCTGAACAATACTTTACTATTCCAAAGGATAAAAAAGTTGATTTAAATACACTGGGAATAGCTATATACAGGATTGAGATTATGGTTGATCGATTAGTTGCTCTTGAGTATGAAGGGAAAAGTAACGATACAGTTCAAGATATCGCTTTCGTTCTTGAGGGATTGGTCTATCAAGCCAAGGAATTAGCGGGGAGTATAGAATAATGAATAGCATTAAAAAAGTTAATGAGCTGTATAAACATTCGTCCATTGAAATATCAGATACAGACATTAATGGACTAGCCGTTAACCTGGAAACAGGTCATCAGTATGGGCTAAGTGCCTACTTTGATGAAAGCATTCATGTTTACCAAATAGCCAGGCACAATCAGGATATTTTTGAATGCAATGATATTATTGAATTAATTAATGTCACTGGGGCAATTGTGAATTTTATTGAAGCCCGAGACCTGCATCAAACGGCAGCATAATGGAGGCTGGTTAGCAGCAACCTGCCAGAGGTGGCCTTGAATGTGAGGTCACCTTAATTTTAAGGCCAGTAATTACGATATCCAAAATGGGCATCCTTTGTAACCACCTATTGTTGTGACTTTTTAATATAGGCACGTGCCCGATTAACCTTATCAATACAGTTGGGATATTTTCCAAACTCTGATTGGATTTTGGCTGCCCCCAATAAACTTGCCGCCTTGGTATATTCCACAGTACCGTCAAATCCATTGCTTTTTGCGTAATCTAGCTCTTTATAGGCCATATTCAGACCTGTATCACACTGATTGGCTAATGAGCTATTTGGATTTCCAGCGCACCCAGAGATAGTAATAACAAGCACAGATAAGATAAGGACTGTATATTTCATTTCATCAACCTCAAATAAAACGTAGTAGTACTAAGAAAGAAAATTCAATAATGCTATGCAAATTATAAACTGAATGTCGTCTCAGTTTTGTGATTCAGTTCATGTGAAAAAGGTGTGAATAATGTCAGCAATATAATGGAATATTGTTAATTCAGATAAATATGATAGAGCAGTCTGGTGAGAAGTAACCAAACTGAACTAGAGTTCGCATTTCAAACAATAACCAGCAAGGGTACGAATTGAAATCGTACCCTTTTTACGGTTTATGCATTATAATTACTGGTGGAAAGTCTAAATATTGATACTTTTTTATTTCTTTATAAAACAATAAGTTGTCAGTGTTAGACAGTTTTCCATTACAATAAAGATTGATTTACAGCTTATGTACTGCCATAATTAACTTGCTCACCTACCATTGAGTAGAAAGAGGTGACCGCTATCGTCCGGTCTATAATAGGCGACCATTCCTTTTTTATTTCAAAACCATTCACAGTTATTTAAGTCTGGATCACCAGAAATATAGTTTTGAAATCGTCTCTCATAATCATCTCGTTTTCGTGGCTGATCAATATAAAAGCTTGTAACTAAAAATGAGCGTGAACGTCCTAATTTCTGTAGAATGACAATAAAATCATTATCATACGCCCAGAGATATAGGCGGATATTACGCTTTTGATTAGATTCTTGGTGATAAAACAGTTTTATATTATCGTTATCATGATTAATGAGTATCTGCTTCACCCACTCTATACGGCTGGCTCTGCTAAAATCAGTGTAACGTCCATTACTAACCCATACCCAACGATTCCCCTGACGCTCTTTGTGTTTGTCTTCACGAGTTGTAAGATGCCAAAAGTCTGATTCTTTGCCTTCATCTTTACGATAGCAACGAGGGTCAATATAAATAGTTTTAGCAATATAAGTTTTATTAGCAATAAAATCACGGTGAAAAAAGGCATACAAGTAATCAATGATTTGACTTGCCTCAATTGTACTGAGTTGTAGTGGAGTACTTAGCATTGTGCACCCCTGGGTGAAAAACGAAAGATATTAAATTTTTCTTCCCATTGTGAGGTTGAGTAATTTAATTGGTGGCAGAGCTTCTGTTCTAAATAGGCAATAATTTGTTGTTTTATCGCGCTGGTATGATCTATGTCATCACGATTTTTGTAAGAAATTGCACCAATTAACAGATCACAAAGCTGTATTATTTGAGATTCATAAGATTGAATAATGGTTGTTGATACTGGTAATTCGAAATTTGCCCCACTTTTTAATACATCACAAAGCTTTTTTGCCTTTTGACTGCCAAGAGTGTCCATATAGTCAAGATAAATTCGATATTCACTTTCAGGATGAAGGAAGTCACGTAGCGTATAATAAAACATTTTGTAATAAAAATTATTATGCGAACCTGAATTATATTGTTTATGATTTAACAAATGTTTGTTTAGAACAACTGTTGCTTTAAAATTTATATCGGGATTATCTAAAAAATAGTCTAATAGTTCCTGATAAAAAGGCCACTGTTTTTTTACAGCAAAAACCGGTGAACCTAAATATTTTGATAAATTAACGGCTAAAAATAATTTTTTATAACCGAATCGCTATTAACTATCG
>JAHXHI010000385.1 GCA_025656775.1 gamma proteobacterium symbiont of Bathyaustriella thionipta | reverse complement strand
TGTAAGTTCAAGTCTTGCATTGGAATTGTTATTTGATAAAAAGTTACCTGATTTTATCTGAGATTAAAAATCATGCTGAATAGTTACAGTTTTTTTTAGATAATCCTTTTTCTCTTTATAGGGCTTTATTTCATCAGGAATACATTCAAATGTAATTATTTGTATTGCTTTTTTCCGTTGGAAAGTTAAAGAAGACTCGTCTTTTGCTCTTTTATTTTTCTTTGCATCAAAAAAATATTGGATACTGTCATTATTATAATAATTTTGTTTTTTAAAGGCTTCATCCGCTTTTTTAATTCGTTCTTTCAGGTATTTTTCTTCTTCTATTTCTTGTTTTTTATTTAAAAAATCAACTATAACCTTTTGCCAACTATCTAAAGCAACTATCACCTCACTCATTTTCTGCTCCTATACTTAATTTTTCTAATATTTCTGTGGCATCCAGTTCCATTTTTGAAAATGCAAACCATTTTTTACCCAAGTCTTTCAGCGATGCGCCAAAATGATAAATTGTTTTTTTATCAATAATTAAAAAACGATCATGTGCTTTGCTAAAGTGTTTAATGAAAATTGGTGGATATTGCTGATTATATTTTTTTATGTCCTGACGCAGAGCATTACTTATATTTTTGGTATAAACAGTGCTTGATACCTCATCACCACGCTTGCCAAGCATTTTTAGCACTGATTCATCAATATAGTTATCCACTAATACAATATCTTGTGTCGCAGTTTTGATTAACTTGCTGACAAACAGGTAGGCATCAAATATCTGACCATCAAAGAATATCCCTTGACTGGGTTTTAATTCACCTGCTTCCAGTGCCTCAAAAACTTTATCCAGTTTTGTTTCCGCTATAAGTTGTTTATGCTCAATATGATCCAGTCGTTGAAAAATTGCTGCATTATTGGTAATAAATTTACGCATATCAACAAAGGCATCCATAATCTGGATACTGATTTTTATAGCTGTGTCACTGCGTAAAACAGCTGAAAGCATGGACACCCCTTGTTCAGTAAAGGCGTATGGTAGAGTGGTTGAATGTTTCATTAACTCGAACCGGTCGCAATTTGCGACCAGTTCGTTTTTTTCTTCCTGCGTTAATTGAAAGCGGAATCGTTCTGGAAAACGCCCAATATTACGTTTAACCTGCTCATTAAGTCTTTTGTTTTCTACTTCATAAAGAACGGACAAATCACGATCTATCATTACAGGTAAGCTTCTGATAATAATAATTTTTTGATGTATAAGCTGATTATCAATTTTTACTAAATCATTATTTATAGCCATTTTAATCCTCTATTTCCTTAAATACCCCAAGATTGGGGTGATAGCTATATTCTTCCGTGGTATTTTCATACTCAACCAGCCTGATTTCACCAAAAACCTTACTGACATTGTTTAAATCCCAATTAAAGTCTTTTGCTAATTGCTGATAAACCATTAAACCATCTTGATCAAACCAAAAGCCATTTCCCGGAGCAAAAGCATCCAGTTCTATTGGGTTAATCTGGATTTTACCTTCACCATATTCTGCGGGTTTAACATGCTCATTTTTCCATTTCCAAATGGGATATGAGTGTTCATCATTTATCCATAGAAAATAAGGTTCATCTTTTTTTGAGTCTCTAAATCGCTGCTGGCGTTGTAATTCTCCACACCATTGTACTTTTTTTGCCACCATAATTTAGCCACATTAGTACTAGCAAATAGTTTATTTAACAAAGCATGATGCTCTAAAGCAACAAGATTAGTTTTTGAAAATTCTTTGTAGTGTTCTGGTAACTCAATTCTTTGGATCGCTGTAATTTTTTTATATTGCTCTTTATCTAAAGCATTAAACAAATCATGTTCTGATATTTTTAGTGCTTTTGACTCAAAGCCTGGGTACTCAAAACAAATTTCTTCGTTACTGAGAGCCTTATAATTTTTGTGTAATAACGCAATATTGGGGTATTCGGGTAGTTTATTTCTATGTCTTAAAATACGTCCTGCTAATTGAATAATTGAACGCATAGAACTTGGCTCAACTATTGCCCAGTCATAGTCGTGATCCCGACCAACTTCTGCAACAGGTGATGCTAATACAATAAAAATATGATTTTCAATATTGGGCGTTTTGTTGATGACTTCTGTTATTTCAGAACGCTGCCAAATTTCTTCTTCATTTTTTCGATTTAAGACGCCATCCAATTTTTTTTCAATATAACTTCGTATCGCTAAGGGATAACAACTGTGATAAATACAATAATGGATATGAGTACTTTCTTTTGTAACGGTTATTTTTAACAAAGCTTTGGCAACCGCAACCAGTTGCTTGATATTTGCCATACGCACTAAACCAATAGATAGGGCTTTATTGTCACAGGTTTGTTTATGATGTTGATGTAATTTTAGTGCGTATTTCTGTATGGCTTTTGCCATACTTTCAGCAACACTGGGTTCTGTCAGCTCAACGCCAATAATTTTTGCACTACGTTTAACCGGTTGTGCTTGTAACTTCTTAATTCTCTTTTTAATAAAGGTCTCATGTGCTTTCTTGAATTGATCTGGTTCTTTATAGCAGCCATTATGAAAGTCTTTTTTAGACTTTAATTCTTCATCAAACCAGGCACATAAAATTTCACCATCCCAGTTTTCCAGATTAGCCTCCGCATAATGTGACCAACCTGACTGATAAGCTTGAAACAGTGCATAAGTTAAAGCAGGAGTAAGTGTTGCTGTTGAAAGTAAAATACGGCTGCCTAGCATTCCTGCCCAATGTACTAAGCGACATAATGCAGGTAAATCATCCAACCCAAAATCATCGGGTTCATCAAGCACAAGATCAGAGCTTAATAAACATAAGGTGGCTGGAATTTGCTTGCCTCCTTTTGTACCTTCAGTCGCTGGCATCAAATGATCAATGGTACACACTAAAACAGGGGCTTGTAGCAAACCTTCCAGTTTTTTGTCTTTTTTTGTCCATTGATACAAGCTATGCTCTGTCGGTATTCCTTTGTAATGAAGATATAAATCAGGATCGGTCAGCCTATCTATTGATTCGCTGCCAGTCTCTTTTTCTTTATTTCCATTTTGTTCCTTACTTTGCTGATTTTCAAACAGTAATTTTACAGCAGTTCCTCCAACAGCTATGGCGAGCTCTTCATCAGTTAATTTTAGTTTTCGTTGGTATTCTTTGCCTGTTTGCAAGGTTAATGTTCTCAAACCCAGGGCAACACTAAAACGGGTACGACCTGTGGTATGACCGATTGCATTCATGATTTTGGCATTTGCCAAAGTTTTACCCGTTCCTGTTGAAGCCATATTAATTCCAAAAAAGCCTTTCTGGGTACTTTTGCTGGCAATTTCTTCAGTCATTTTTCGAGCCTGATCTTGCCAGCCGTATTGTTCTTTAAACACCTTGTCTACATTATCTGTGAGCTCATTTTTTGGTTCCAGGGAATCAAGGCTGGTATTGAACCGGGCTAATGCATGAACAATCTTATCTGCGTGGTAGGCAACACCAATTAAATGTTCATCAAGTTGTTGTTTGTATTTTTTATTATCATCCACCCAGTATGTATTGGCATAGACTTTATAATTAGTGTCCATCCGTTTATTCCAAGCAATTGATATTATTATAAAAACAGGAAGAAAAACTGAAATAAACGGCCGGATAAAATGC
>JAHXHI010000320.1 GCA_025656775.1 gamma proteobacterium symbiont of Bathyaustriella thionipta | reverse complement strand
TCTCCATAATGGTTTATTGATCTGATCCTTGTTTATGTAAAAAGTTCCCTTATTATATCAATTTTTCTCATTTATAATGATCTTGCCCTGTGAAGTACCCCCTGACTCCACAACAATACCCTGCTCATCAACCCCCCTCACCTTCCCATGAGAGTATAATACCAAGTTCTTTAGCCGCAGCATTGACAAAATCACGAACAGAATACTGAATCCCAGTGGCAATACAAAAATCTTCCGGTTCTTCCTGTTGCAGCATTAACCACTGCATCTCAACATAATCTTTAGCATGCCCCCAATCACGCTTAGCATCCATATTGCCGAGATACACACAGTCCTGTAACCCCAGACTGATTCGAGCAATAGCTCGAGTGATTTTGCGCGTCACAAAAGTTTCACCACGTTTTGGAGATTCATGATTAAACAAAATACCGTTACAGGCATACATACCATAAGCTTCGCGATAATTTACGGTTATCCAATAGGCATATAACTTGGCTGCAGCATAAGGAGATCGAGGATAGAATGGTGTCGTTTCTTTTTGCGGTATTTCCTGGACTAAACCATATAGTTCAGAAGTAGACGCCTGATAGTAGCGTGTTTTTTTTTCTAACCCCGAAATACGTATTGCTTCAAGAAGACGTAAAGCACCTATGCCGACAGTATCTGCAGTATACTCAGGACTCTCAAAAGAAACTGCCACATGACTCTGAGCACCGAGGTTATAAATTTCATCAGGCTGTACTTCCTGAATAATTCTCACCAGATTCATAGAATCACTCAAGTCTCCATAATGGAGAATAAAATGTCTACCCGTTTCATGGGGGTCCTGATATAAGTGATCAATACGATCAGTATTAAAAGAAGACGCACGACGCTTGATTCCGTGCACCTCATAGCCTTTTTCTAATAAAAATTCTGCCAGATAAGCACCATCTTGCCCTGTCACACCTGTAATTAACGCTTTTTTCATATTGATTTAATCCTTAACAACCTGTTTTTAAATAATTTCCATTAATAAAGGCAACTCGTAAACATTACTTTTCAACGCACACATATTTCTAACTCTCAATTTTTTAAGCCTGAAATAAAACGATAAAACCTATTCTTCAATCTTCTTAGCCAGTAAATTTTCATCAAAAACTTCATAAAAAGAAAATAATAATAATAGATCCAAGCTTCTATAGAAGTCGTCAAGCCACTTTCAAGCAGAGAATTTCGATACTCCATTAAACTATTTTTAAACTCACGGTCGCTTACTCCCCCAAGCCTCATATTTGCAAGGACATGGGGAATATAATGAAAGTTTAACCCCATTTTTATCGCTCGATGACACCATTCAGAGTCCATAGCATATTGATAATCTAAACGATATAAACCTACCTTTTCATAGGCTTCCCGTTTAATAAACATAGCAGGATGAAAGATATTCATGCGATATTTCATTTTTTTTATATCAGGCTTTATAACATAAGAGTCATCCGGCTCTTCATTAAAAAATCGTAGTTCACCATAATAAATATCAGAATCAGGTGATTCATGGTAAGCATCAATAATATTTCTCGTCGTATTCCTTGCCCAATAATCATCACTATTTAAAATAGCAATTATCTCACCCGTCGCATTATTAATACCACGATTAAAAGCATCTGCTATTCCTGAATCCTGCCCTGATTCCGAATAAGCAATATGATTTGCATACTCTTCAATAATTGATAGTGTGCCATCAGAAGAGCCGCCATCTATTACAACAATTTCTACCGACAAATCAGGTTGACTCAATATACTATTTAAACAAAAGGCCAATTGATTTTTGTTATTAAGGACTGGAATAACAACAGAAATTATAGGAGCTTTGGGATTCACAGTATACTTAACCCTTACTCATAGAAAAATCAATTAACCTGGCTGAGTATGGTTTTGTTTGACCTAAAATTCTATGTAGTAGTGAAGAGTCTTTAGTCGTTGTGTGTGAAAACTTTAAATCCACATCCACTCTCTTCATATGAACATCAGGAATTTTTACTGTTAATTTTATTACTTGATTTTTTTGCTTTATATTGTAAGTTTTATGATTAATAACCAATAAAAGTTGTTGCTCAGAAAGCTCCTTTGGTATGGAGAATTCCAAGTCGAGCAATGTATTTCCATTATAGTTTGGAATACTGAGTCGACTTACCTGAGATAACTTATTACTTTTATGTAAAGTTCCATATAAATGCTTTTCACCTATATTCTGATAATTATAAATAGTGTTTTCCAATGCCATTATCTTATGGAACAGAAATATTAACCTTTCTCTTATACCACTGTTTTTTTTCAGTTCAGCCGCAACATAACTACTATATGCCGATGCATAAAATCCCATTTTGTTTTGACCGATTATTTTTTTAAGCTCTGCTAGTCTCTTTTGGCCTCCTGTAGATGTCTTTGTCTCTTCAAACTCTCTATTAACAGCTAATAAATCTTTAAGGTAATAAAACTTTGCACCCGCTATTGCCATCCTTCCCCACATATCCCAATCAAATCCATAATGCATGGTTTTATCAAATCCATTGCATAGTGTATATATCTCTTTACGCCAAAAGCATGTCGGCTGCATGATAAAATCACTGCAATTTAATAATCTATATTTATTATATGGTTCAACTTCTGTAAAATAACGCAAAAACTGCTCGTCTTCTGTTACAAATGCACAATCACCATACACTACATCTACATCATGATTTTCTTCAAATATTTTTTTTACTTTTTTAATGGTTTCAGGGTAATAGTAGTCATCTGAATTCAAGTAGGCAAAGATATCACCTGTTGCATTTTCAAAACCTTTATTAATGGCATCTGCTTGACCGTCATCAGTCTCAGATATAAATAAGTCTATTTGATCTTTGTATTTTTCTACAATTTTACAGGTACCATCTGTCGAAGCACCATCGATAATGATGTACTCTATACCAGAATACCCTTTTTTATTATTCATTACACTTAGGATTGTAGTTTCTATGTACTTTTGATGATTAAAGGTTGGTGTAATAATTGAAAATTTCATTTTTTATAATTTATCTGACAACATGCAAGTCAATTGTTTTTCTATTAATTTCTCTAAAAAAATATACCGCTCAAGTAAAAACAGGACACTTTTTGATAACATTCAATAATTAATTGTTGCTTGATCATCATTCGCAGTATGCAACCTTTCCAGGTTGTAATATTTCATATAAGCCAGTATATCTTTTTTTTCATATGCTCACGAGTAAGTTGAGTAATTTTAGATATTAAATCGTGCTTTAAGTTTCCAAAAAGAGTTCAACTACAGTATCCAACAAGCTCCGATATCCCCCAATCTAGCCTTCGCCTGCTTTAGATACATAGTGTCTCTAGCTTACAAATGATTAGGTGCAATTTGATTAAAGTTCTGATTAAACAAATGAGCTGCCACATCATCACTATGATTTCTTTTAATTGTGACTTTATAGGTAATTTACAGTGTGACTTCCAGCTTCAGCTTTTCTAGTAATTTGCGTACTTTATAACGGCCAATTTGAAGGTCTTCTTCGCGTAATCTCTTCATCATTTCAAGATTACTATAGTGGACCCCACTGTCAAGACAACACAATTAAAAAATAAGATATATAATATCCATCATCATTTCTGCTGTCATGCAGCCAGTTTT
>JAHXHI010000253.1 GCA_025656775.1 gamma proteobacterium symbiont of Bathyaustriella thionipta | reverse complement strand
AATTATCGCATACTGCATAGACATGTCGGTTTTAATAAATTACATAACTTTTCTGTCAAGCTTTTTTTTTCAATTTATGCTGAATAGTTACGGAAAAGGTTGGTTAAAGCAAGGCCGATAAAACCACCGGCAGCGGCCAGGGGCAGGGTAAATAAAATAATCAGAGGATAGATGAAATTGGCAAATAAGGCAGACATCAATAAATAGGTAATAACAATGGCCAGAATAAGGTTTATCACCATCGAATCAATGGTCTCAGTCAATTTATCTGTGGTACCGCTTAAAGCAATATTAACCCCGCTTAACTGCCCATCTTGTTTTAATTCGGGAAACACTTCCTGCTGGAGTAATTCCATGCCTTCCTGCAATGTCATTTCCTGGGGTGGAGTGACCTCAAGTGTAATGGTTCGCTTGCCATTATAATGACGAATTTCACTGATACTATTGGTCTGCTGTAAATCAGCCAGCGTGTCAAAGCCGACCAGATGGCCCGATGGTGTTGCTACCAGAGAGTGATATAAGTCTTCAGGAGACTGGATGGATGTTTGATCCGTTTTAAGGATCATATCAATTTTTTTCACACCATCACTTTTAAATTCACCTATTTTTCGTCCCTGTAATAATACATCGGCGATAATGCCCAGCGATAAAGAGTCCATTTCAAGTCGCTGTAATTGATTATGATTGGGTTGTAATAAGACTTCCGGATAGAGTAATTCTATAGAAGGAATAGGCCGGATTTGTGCCTTGGGAATGGCTTTTTTTATGGCACCAAACAAGGCAGCGCCCGCATTGGCAATGATGTCAATCTGTTCACCGCTGATATCAATATCAATGGTTCTGCCTTTGCCAAGACCCTGCTCAAAAACGCCGGCTTGCTTGGTAATACCAAAAATCCCCGGAAAGTTGTTTACAATGGGGATTAATAAGGGTTTTAATTCTTTTATACGACTATCATCTTCGGCAATGACACCAAAGATCATAAAATCACCAGAGGCCACATAAAACAGGCGCTCTACAGCAGGATAACCATCAACTGACTGGTGTATATGAGGCTTTAGTTGTTGATAAATTTCATCCCCGATGGACTTTTTCTCCTGATAGGAAAGTCCTGGCGGTGGGATCATAATATTAAAAAATAAGTTACGATTACCCTGAGGTAAATATTCTGTTTTGGGAAATAAACTGTAAACACTGAGTCCGGACAGCAACGTTAAACAAAGAATAGTGAGTAGCCGTTTGCCGCGTGTAGCTAAAATATGACAGATCAGTGTCATGAAAAGATCTGAAAACCAGGTGCCCATGCCGACAATAATGCTTTTCTTTTTTGCCTCGATATGGGTGTCATTGGGATGCAGGCGCATGAGTTGATGCCAAAGCATTGGAATGACCGAAATAGAGACAAACAAAGAAAAAGAAACCGCGGCAGTCACAGCAATCGCAATATCTTTAAATAATTGACCGGCTTCATTTTGCAGGAAAATAATGGGTACGAATACCGCGATAGTGGTCAATGCTGAAGCAATGAGTGCCCCCCAGACTTCATTGGTGCCATCATAGGCGGCTTTAAAAAAAGCTTTGCCCATTTTTTTATGACGATCAATATTTTCTAAGACCACAATGGCAGAATCAACTAACATGCCGACTGAAAATGAAATACCGGCAAGAGAAATGGTATTGAGAGAACGTCCCATCAGATGCAAAATAATAAAGGTAGCAATAATTGAGATAGGGATGGCCAGAGCCACTACAGTGGTTGATGAAATAGTGCGTAAAAATAGCAGCAGCACCATAATGGCCAGTGCACCACCAATTAAAATATTTTTTTGAACCAGATCAATAGCGCCTTGAATATAGTGACGTTTATCATGCAGCCAGTCAATATGTAAGCCCATCTCTTTAAGCATCGTGCTGTTTAATTGATTGACGACTAGTTCAACCTGATTACTGAGTTCAACAATATTGGTGTTATTTTCCGGTTTTACACCGATGATCAAACCCTTAACACCTTCAATTGCTGAAAATGCACGGGCAACGGCATAGCCATAGCTGATAACGGCTACATCTTTTAATTTGACCTGTCGGTCAGCGTCAGTAATGAGGATAAGCTCTTGAATACTCTGTATATCACGAAATTGTGCAGTCGTTCTAATTCGATAATTGCGCCGATCAATATCAATAGAACCTGCAGAAACATCCTGATTATGGCGTTTTACTTTATTAATGATATCATCAATGGTTAATTTGTATTTAGCCAGCAGGTTAACGTCCAGAGTGATCTGCATTTGCTGTTTTGTACCACTGAGCATAAAAAGCTCGGCAACGCCCGGTACCCTCTCGTAATGTTCTCTAACCTGATTTTCTAAATAGGTTTTATACGTATCAATATCATTGGGGTTATCAGGGAGGGTACGCAGCATTGTCCATATGACAGGTGATGAACTCTCACCAGTGGCTTTGATAATGGGTTTTTCAACATTGAGTGGATAGTTGTCAACCTCAGTGAGTTTGTTGCTGACATCCAGTAGTGCTTTTTCGATATTTGTGCCCAGTTTAAAGGTGAGGGTTATGGTACCCAGATTATCCTGAGCCTTGGCCTCATAAATAATTAATCCAGGCGTATTTTTAAGCACCAGCTCCTGTTCTTCAATAATATCCTGTTCAATTTCTCTGGGTGAAGCACCGGGCCATGCAGTCACTACGGAGATTTTTGCTTCGGTGACATTAGGGGTTAATTGCAGGGGCAGCTTCTGCAGAGCCAGTAAGCCAAAAATCAGGATCAACAAGATCGCTACAGTGATGGTAACGGGCTTATATAAAGAATATTTGATAATATCCATATCGTTCCAGGTGAGTTATTTTACTTGCAGACTTTGTCCGGGAAAGACACGTTCGTTACCCTTAATGATGACTTTTAAACCGGCTTGAAGGGAGCCTTTTGTATCTTCTTCTTTGGCTGAGATTGAAGCCATTGAATTGCTATATAAATGCACTTTAACAGGCACCATTTTTGCTTTATTGTTTTCTACGACAAAAATGACATCATTACCAAAGCGTTTAATAATCGCATCTCTTGGTACGAGAATTCCTTTGCTGTTTTTTCGGGGTAAGCTTATTTTGGATTCCATGCCGTCGAATAAAATATCATTAGTATTATGCAACTTTATTTTTAAAGGAAAAGTTCTGCTTTTGTTGTCACCCTTAATGACGATTCCTTCAATTGTCCCGGTGATTGACTGTTTGCCTGTTTGAACCTGGATTTTTTGATCAGGTTTGATTTCCAGGGCATAGGTTGCGTGCAGGTTAAATAGACTAATGACTGCTTGAGGATTTACCAGGGTCGCAATTTTACCGCCTTTATCAACCCATTCGCCTAATTCAACATAGCGCTCAGTAATAATGCCGGAAAAGGGGGCACGAATAGTATGTTGTTTACGCTCAATGAGCAGCGCCTCTAATTCAGCATTAGAGGAAATAAGCTTTTGATCGATACGGATTTTATCATAATAAATCTCATCATATTTTTGCTGTGACACATTTTTTTTCTGAACGAGTTTGTTATAGCGTTTTAGATCTTTAGCTGATTTTTCGTAACTATTCAGCATGATTTTTAATCTCAGATAAAATCAGGTAACTTTTTATCAAATAACAATTCCAATGCAAGACTTGAACTT
>JAHXHI010000392.1 GCA_025656775.1 gamma proteobacterium symbiont of Bathyaustriella thionipta | reverse complement strand
CCAGCGTTAAAGTCAATGATTGGCATATTGATTTTAATTGTTAAACTGTTAACCAACCGTATGGGTTTGAATAGCAGTAACAGTAGTAAGCTTCCGTCCAGCGATCCCAATAGACTCAAAACAAGCAAAAAGAAATCAGAAAAAAAGCCTGGTGGTCAAAAAGGCCATAGTGGAACAACACTCAAGCAGATTGATGAGCCTGATGAAGTTGAGATAATACAAATTGATCGTAGAAGTATACCAAGAGGCCACTATAAAGAGTTAGCCCCAGAAATACGTCAAGTCTTTGATATTGATATATCACGGAATGTTATTGAATATCAGGCTCAGGTTCTACAAGATGAAAGTGGCAAACGATTTGTTGCACCGTTTCCAGAGGATGCGACTAAAGCTGTTCAATACGGCAAGACATTGAAGGCCCATGCCGTTTATATGTCACTGTATCAACTATTGCCTTACAAGCGAGTAGAAGAATATTTTACAGAGCAATTACAAATCCCCATCAGTCAGGGTTCACTATTTAACTTTAATAAAGAAGCCTTTAAAAATTTAGCTGGTTTTGACCAGCTCGCAAAAGATAAATTAGCTGCATCCAAAATTGTTCATGCGGATGAGACAGGGATTAATATACAAAGCAAACGACGATGGTTACATTGTGCCAGCAATTCGTTATGGACGTATTTCTTTCCCCATGAAAAGCGAGGAACAGAAGCCATGGATGCAATGAATATCATTCCTCGATTTAAAGGGATCTTATGCCATGATCACTGGAAACCTTATTATCGTTATGATGGTTGTTTGCATGCATTATGTAATGCCCATCATTTGAGAGAACTGACCAGTGCACACGAGCAAGATGGACAAGAATGGGCTGGTATGATGAAGGCATTACTTGAAGAGATAAATATTGCCGTTCATGATGCTGGAAATTCTCTTGATAAAAAACATGCCGATAACTATCGACAAAAGTATCGGTTATTACTGGAAAATGCAGAAAAAGAGTGTCCTCCACCGGATGAAACACAGCGAACGAGTAAACGGGGACGAGTTAAACGAAGTAAAGCACGAAATTTACTGGAAAGATTAATCAATTACGAAAATGACGTGCTACGATTTATGGAAAATCCCGATGTCCCTTTTACCAATAACCAGGGTGAAAATGATATCAGGATGACCAAAGTACAACAAAAAATATCAGGCTGTTTTCGAAGTACTGAAGGCTCTGAAATATTCTGTCGTGTGCGAGGCTATCTGTCAACGTGCCGAAAACATGGGGTAAGTTCCAGTCATGCGATGGAAATGTTATTTGAGAAAAAGCTGCCAGATTTTATTTGATGGTTTTTAAATAAAAGTATTACGCTGAATAATTACAAATAATCATTATTTTTGTGCCTGGAGAAACCTGAAACACAATATAATAACTTCAACTAATGTTCTTTATGAGAAGTGATTACTTATACAGGAGTATAAAGGAAAAACAGATTAAGATGGACAGTGCTTGAATTTCTGGTCTGTGTTCTTTTTTAGCAGGTGGTAGGCTTCATCAATTGATGAGCAGTAGTCTACTAAATGATCTTTGAAGTAGGTTTCCTGGGCATCAGAAGGAAAGTGAATATCTTGCATATGCTTGATAACATAAATGACCTGATTGTGAAGACAGTTATTATTGATAGAATATTCAAATGCCTCATGAGAAAGATAGTTTTTACCTGATTTCACACAGATGGTGTCTACTGGTATAGTGACATCAAAATTACCAATAGCCTCATGAATATCGTTGACATCATTCATACCTAACTCACCATTGGTATAAATATCAACCACGATAATATTATCGGCTTTATTTAATAAGCTTACATTTGCCTTACCAGTATTAATAATCACAGTGGCACCAGATTTATTTCTAAATAAGTATATTCTAATATAGAATTAATTAAGTTTCGATAGGTGTAAACCCTAGTATTCTACTGTGTAATTTTCGGAGCTTAGCGCAGGATATTAAGTGAAAAAAGTGATAGCAGCAGAAAAGAAGTGAGCCATTAATAAAGGGGGGGGATTTAATGGCTCAAAAGGTCATACTATTGTTAAGGAGAGTATGATATATATGTAACTTTATTGTAGAGGGTTAATTTTTAGTTATCAAGGGTAAACCCTAATTGTTTTGAATCATCACCATTAACAACCTGATCTTCTACCCTGATCACCTCTTGATAAACTTCTCACGCTTGCAGATTACATTAAATGCCAGTCTAAGGTCTAAACTGTCAAACAATTTAACACTTTAAATACTTTTCTCATTGCCACACAGATTAACCTTATGATTTACAAGCGTAAGATTTTATGGTGCAGTATATGCGTGATTTATATCATGATTTCATTTTTAGCGATAACAATGAGGAGAATGAATCGTAAAAATAATTATTAAGCAATTATGGTATATAGTTAAATGCTAATATGTTATGATTAAAATTTCATTGATCGTTTATAGAGCCATTACAAAGAGAGTTTTTACAGTGTCTAGTCGTATCGTTAAATCAGATCATTATTTTACCATCAAGCATAGCGCTGAAATTCTGGACAAGAAAACGCTTGAGTTGGGTTACGCACAATTAACTGATATGTTGCTAAATCATGGGAAGGTTGAGTATAAAGTGGGTATTTGTGATTTTTCAAGCATAAAAACGTTGGCGGCATCTAAGGATGATACAAAAATGATAGCGGATGCTCTTATGTATATTTTTCAGAGCAATCCTGATTTTCATTTCATCACAGTCGCTTCAGACAGAAAAGTTAAAGAGGCTGTTAACAACATGCATGAACAACTTAGAGGTGAATGTGAGCTAGAAAATCTCTATTTAGTATCTGATACTCCATTGGCTCTTAAACTAATTGAGCAGTTTGATTTATCATAATTGCTAGATATTGATCTGGAATGTGATAAATAATGACCGAAACTATCGGCTTCGGTCATTATTTTTAGCTGTTTTATTTACGTTTCCCTTTTCTTATGGTAATGGTGACAGAGTCTGATGCTTGCATGTCGCTGTCATCAGTAATTGTCAGAGTAACTTCATAGCTGCCGGGTTCAGTAAATTTATGGGAAGGGTTTGCTTCGGTACTGGTATTTCCATCCATAAAATCCCAAAATATGAGTTTTTTATCACTATTTTTACTTTTCTAAAGGGGCTGGCATTTCTTCAAAAGTCGGGATGTTTTCATCCATGATGTCCCACATTGGTTTTCTTTTATTATAGACAATCGCATTTGCCTTAAACCAGTGACTTTCATCTAATGTACCTGCTGTTACTGCTATTATATTGGCAGCAGCATTATTTTCCCCAAAAAGGCGGCTGCCGCACTTAGGACAAAAATGACGGGTAATAATTGAACCCGTATCTGTGGTTGAGTCATAATGACTGGTTTCACCTTCAATTCGAACATGCTTTTTATTAAAAAAAGCATTTGAGGCATGGCCTGTGCCTGATGTGCGTCTGCAATCATCACAATGGCATTGTCCCATACGTACCGGGGCTGCAGAAATTGTATAATTCACTGCGCCGCATAAACAGTGCCCTGTTGCAAAGTATTCTCCTGACATGGCTGTATTCTCCCGGGTGTAGACCTAGTTGTGACAACGGCCATCCCCGACCAAATTATTTTTTCTTAAATACAATTACATTTTCAGGTAGTGAAACTTCCTTT
>JAHXHI010000195.1 GCA_025656775.1 gamma proteobacterium symbiont of Bathyaustriella thionipta | reverse complement strand
TAAAACTGGCTGCATGACAGCAGAAATGATGATGGATATTATATATCTTATTTTTTAATTGTGTTGTCTTGACAGTGGGGTCCACTATAAGACGAGCAACAATAATTGACTGGTTAAGGTATTTTTTAATATAAAGAACTTACATAAAGGTAAAAATCATGAATTCTACTGCAAGAGATCCCATTTCATTACTCACTGTCTTTGTACTCATAGGCTTTATTATATCAATAGTTGTTTTCGCAGAGAATACAAAAACACCCTTAGAAATTGACGATCAACCCCAACACTTACTCGCCAACAACTTATAAAACAGCAGCGTGTGTACAAGGGAGAGATATTAGTCATGATAGTTCTCAGACTGCGAATTCATAAGTAAACAGTCTTTTCATTCTTCTATCCCAGCCATTTTAACAGGGCCGCAGTTTTCATAGGGACATTTAAAAATCACCTGCATTTCAGTCATCTGCAACCAATAAAATATTTCATAATCTGCTCATTGACGGTAGTATAACCCGTTTTTTCAAAGTCGTTGATTATTACGTATCAAACAATGAACCTTTATCACAATCATTAGTCAAAAGCCCATAAATACTGAGAAATTCATTACTCATTTATAAGTGAATGGTACATTAGCATGTAATTGTTACAAATTTATTAAATTTTCTATAAATTTGTCTACGATTATAATACTTATAATCGTCAAATTATCCCTGTTGCTCTCTTTTAGCAACAAGTGAGTAATCACAAAATAAAAATGTAATTGGAAAAAATAATGCAGCGAACAATGCCTTCTTTTATGGTACTCATTTTGTTTCTTAGCGCCATCATATTATTCAATCTATCCATGTCAGCAGGAAATGCTGAGAGTTTATCCACCATTCAATCTGCTGTTCATGATGCAAAGACTTACAAAAAGGCTTATTTCGCCGGCGGCTGTTTCTGGTGTGTTGAATCTAACTTTGAACAGCTAAAGGGTGTGGTTGAAGTGATTTCCGGGTACACTGGCGGGCAGATTGAAAATCCAGAATACCGTCAAGTCGCAGCAGGCAGCACAGGACATCTTGAGGCAATAGAAATTATTTATGATCCCCAAAAAATCAGTTATGACGATCTCCTATTTGAATTATGGTACTCAATTGATCCCACCGATGCAGGCGGTTCATTTTATGATCGGGGAAAGCAGTACCGCTCAGCAATTTTCTACACCAGTGAAAAGGAAAAATTACTTGCAGAACAATCAATTAATAAGTTAACACAATCAGGTCGTTATGATAAACCCATTGCAACTGAGATAATAGCCTTTGATAAATTTTACAAGGCAGAAGAATATCATCAGAATTATTATAAAAAAAATCCTTTACGCTATAAATTCTATCGCTTTCGCTCAGGCAGAGATCAATATGTAGAAAAAGTATGGGGAGACAATTTACATAAAAAATATCCGTCTCAAGAACAACAAAGCAATAGTAAAAAAACAAGTCAGATAACCCTATCAAAAAACGGAACTTATATGAAAGAAACTGATGAAGAAATAAAAAACAGATTAACTGAATTACAATATGAGGTGACTCAAAAAGAAGCTACAGAGCGTCCTTTCCAGAATGAATACTGGGATAATAAAAAAACGGGAATTTATGTGGATATTGTTTCTGGTGAGCCTTTATTCAGCTCTGCAGATAAATATGATTCAAAAACAGGCTGGCCTAGTTTCACTCAGCCTATTGATTCCTCATCTCTGACTGAGAAAGTCGATAAACATTTATTTTATAGTCGTACTGAAGTACGCAGTAAACAAGCAGACTCTCACTTAGGTCATGTATTTCCAGATGGTCCAAAACCAACGGGTTTAAGATATTGCATCAACTCCGCTTCACTAAAATTTATCCCTAAAGCAGAATTAGTCGAACAGGGATATGAAAAATATGTTCATTTATTTGAGAACTAAAAGCAGCAATTTATGTCAAAAAATGTATTCTATACTATTTATGACGCATATCTACTTTTAGTATTTTCTTAAATGTTAGACTATGATATTAATAACCATGGCTTTACCACCCTGGTTTAACCACTTACATTTCTTACGATAGCACAGGATATAAAAACAACAATGATGAATAAATCTTCAATAAAGCGCACTCTGATAAGTGCAACTTTAAGCTGCCTTATTGCTGCCCCCGCAGTACTGATGGCACAACCACAAACACTCGAACAAAAAGCGGCTTATGCGATTGGTGTTAATTTTGTACAATCACTTAAAGTTCAAGGCATTTCATTGGATGGTGACAGTTTAATACAGGGTGTTAAAGACAGTTTCGGTGGTAATTTAGCACTGTCACAGGATGAGATGAAACAGGCTTTTGATCAATTTAAGGCACAATTAATCCAACAGCAGGAACAAGCTCAAAAAGAACAATTAGGTAAAAACAAACAGCTAGGTGATGCCTTTCTTGCTGAAAACAAGAAAAAAGATGGGGTGGTTACTTTAGCAAGCGGCTTACAATATAAAATCATTAAATCAGGCAAAGGTGCCAGTCCTAAAGCAACCGACAAAGTAACGACTCATTATCGCGGTACCCTGATTGACGGTACTGAATTTGATAGTTCTTACTCACGTAACAAGCCCACTACTTTTCCCGTTAATGGCGTTATTCCAGGCTGGGTCGAGGCACTGCAATTAATGCACGTCGGTGATAAATGGCAGCTGTTTATTCCTGCTGATTTAGCTTACGGCAAGCGAGCAGTCGGCGACAAGATTAAACCAAACTCAACATTGATTTTTGACATTGAGTTAATAGAAATTAATGGCAAGTCATAACTTTATTCAAAATAGTCAGTAAAAACAATCCCTTTTTCTTTACAGTTCTCTTCAAAAAGGCAGTAAAGGGATTGTTTTAAGATTCACTTAAGCTGATACGTTGCTTCAATTTGGGCTCGGGTTAAAACACCATATAAATGCCTTATCCCAGGTGCATTCACCCGTTCAACATAGAGTGCATCAAGATTGTGCTTATCTAATTTGCTAAGTGCTTCTTCAAGCGTGGCCTGCAGATGTATTGAAGCAATATCCACCCGCTTAGCAGGTATTTCCAATAAGCTCAGCTCTTTTTTGATAGACTCGTCTTCAATTGCTTCTTGCTTGCCTGATTCCATATATTTGACCAAATCAATAGCAGGCATTAATTGCATCTTTGATTGCCCTCTTATTAATTGACTACTCTGATTATTTTTATCCCCGATAAGTAACCATTCAGGATTATCTTTGAGCAGATTTTCAACATCATCCCGATCAATAAAGGGCTCTACCTGAATAACGGCTTTATTCATCACACTCGCCACCCCAATTCTGCGTAAGGTTTGTGTGATTGGGTTAGTGTAGGCATTAATTTCACTGGCTTCAAGCACAGACAAAAAGAGTGATTTTTTACGAAACACTTCACTGGCAGTCAGATTTGCCACAACAATAGCAATCATACCCGGCATAATAAGTTGTGGGCTATGAGTAAGCTCCATCATTGCTGTGAGTGCCGCTAAAGGCGCTTGTAAACTTGCGCCCATCACTGCACCCAGACCCAGCAGACTGTAAAAACCCACGTCTGCATCTAATTCCGGAAACACAATACGCACAATCTATAGTGGACCCCACTGTCAAGACAACACAATTAAAAAATAAGATATATAATATCCATCATCATTTCTGCTGTCATGCAGCCAGTTT
>JAHXHI010000172.1 GCA_025656775.1 gamma proteobacterium symbiont of Bathyaustriella thionipta | reverse complement strand
CCACTCAAGAGAAAGGCTGAATTAAATCGTTAGCATTATGCTTTATGTCAAAAAAGGTGTTTTTGGAGTAATTCTACAGCCTCAACGGCTTTATCACCTGATGTTCCAAAATTATCAGATTTAACGGCAACTTTATCCATTTGATTCTGAGCTTTTTCGGTATCTGTTTGTATTAAATGCACTAATGAAGAAATTTCACCCGTGGCTGTATTGGCTCTTTCAGCAAGTCCTCTGACTTCGTCTGCTACTACAGCAAAACCACGCCCTTGATCACCTGCTCGGGCGGCTTCAATAGCGGCATTAAGTGCTAATAGGTTCGTTTGCTCTGAGATATCACTGATGACTTGCACAAAACCACCGATATTATCAGCATGCTGACTCAAACCCTGAACCGCTTTAGAGTTGTTATTGGTATCCTCGGACATTTTATGTAAACTTCCAGCGATAACGTTAATGCTGTTACGTGTTTTGGTTGATACTTCTGCAGCTTGAATTGCGGTATTTTTTTCTTCTTTAAGCTCAGTGGTCATCGTTTGCAGGGAGGTTTGAAAGTTGCTCAGAGAGGTGCCGAAGATCTGAAAATTTTCATAAATCCCCTTGCTTAAATCTTGTTGTCGCTGAGTATTTAAAAGCGCCTGCTCAAGTTGGTTCACTCTCGCCTGTGATTCTTTTAAAGAGGTATCGGTGGCTTGATATTCTTGTTTAAGGACAGATAATTCATTTTGAGTATTTTCAAGTAATTTTTTTTTGCTAGATGAAAAAAACATCTTCTTGCCTCATTATTTAATACGTCATTACTAATAAAGATATCGGTAGTCATTGTTTTTTCTTGAGGATCAACCATGAATACTAATATTAGTATAATCTAATATTTTTAATAATGATATATTAATTTAAGGTGGGTTTTGGGAAGTTTATTGGCTGAAATGACAAGAGGATGTATTCCCACGCAAGGCGTGGGAATGAGCTTTTTGGCATGAGTAAACAGATACTTACTTCATCATCGATTTTTTGAACATACGATCCAGTTTACTATTGGTATCCGCTGCAGTTTCTTCTGCACGATTAGCGCTCGCTTCTGCTGCTTTTGAGCGTTCATTAGCTTCAGCTGAGACTGTAGCCATTTGTGCTTTCAATGCATCAACATCAGCTTGAAGTTGAGTGGTATTGGCACAGCCTGATGCCGCCGCTGCAATAACAATAACGGAAGCGATCTGCAAAATTCTTTTCATTTTATGTTTCTCCAAATATAATTTATAGTAACTCAGTCACTTTAAAGCAACAAAAAATAGACTGTGTATTTTATGCAGGATCAAGGTTTCCAAGTCATTTTGATTATTCAACGATAACGGTCGTGTTTTTTTTAATCAATGTATCTAGATTATTGATCTGTTCATCCGTTAATGCAATACAGCCATGTGTCCAATTTAACATTTCATGAATTTTTTTATCACCACGTCCCAATCCGTGAATGCCAATCATTCCGCCTAAGGGCGTATTTTGGGGAGGAACCTGATTACTTTTATGTGCTTTGATAATTTTTGAGTAGCTTTTTTTATCGATGAGTCCTTTATCCAGAGCCTGCCGGGCATTTTCTCGGGAAGGGTAATTAAAACCAAAAAATACATGATAACGGCTTTTTCGGTTAATCCAGGCTATTTTGTATCTGCCCTGAGGCGTAATATCATCACCACGTTTACGTTTAAAGCCCGAACCATTTCGGCCAATGGAGATATTAGAAAATTTAACTAATGTAATATCGGCTAACTTGACTTCTAATAGCTGTTTTTTTGTGTCAATAAGCACCCAGATATCATCTTCTGCATGTACTGAAACCGACATGATAAAAATGGCTAGAATTATGCTTATAATCATTTGAGTTTTACAGGGGATAAAAAACATTCAGCTAATCTTTTAAATGCATATGTTTATTAAGAAAATAAAGTAAAAAGAGTACAGGTATACCCATCAGACTTGCGACCAGAAAAAAGTTCGAATAGCCAATACTTTCAACAATACTACCGGAATACCCGCCAATCAGTTTTGGCATCAGGGTCATCAGCGAGCTGAATATTGCATATTGTACCGCAGTAAAAGAAATATTAGTCAGACTTGAAAGAAATGCAACAAAAGCCGCGCTGGCAAGCCCTGCTGATAGGTTGTCTGCTGAAATAACCAGGTAAAGTAAGACAATATCATTACCTGCCGAGGCCAGCAGCATAAATAAAAGATTAGTGATAACGGTCAGTAACGCTCCTACAAATAAAATTTTCATTACTCCAAAGCGTACGGCAAGTATACCACCGAGAAAACCGCCGGCAATGGTCATGATGAGTCCGAAGGTTTTTACAACGGTTGCTATTTGCAGTTTGGTAAAACCAATTTCCTGAAAAAATACATTGGCTATAACCCCCAGAACAATATCTGAAACTCGGTAAAAACCAATAAAAATTAATAACATGAGCGCAATTACTTTGCCGTAACGCTGAAAAAAATCACTCACAGGAGCAATATAAGACTCCCAGACCAATTCCTTATCAACTAATTTTAAACAGGAAAGCACATAAGCGGATACGCTCACCATTATCAGTGAAGTCATGAGTCTGAGCGTTTCTATAATAAAACTGCTGATGGGCTCACTGCCTGATAACGAGCTCAGCATTAATTTTGCAGATGCCGCAGTGGATTTTAAGGTCACAAATGTCATTACAAAAACAATAATACAAATAATGAAAAGCATTAAAAATTGCAGATATTGCCTGGTTGTGTGTTTTGTTTCTGTGGCTTTATTTCTTACCGGTTCTGGAATGATGAGTGTGGTGAACACCCCGATCAACATAAATAATGCCATACAGAGATAGGTCCAATGCCAGGCTGTATAACTATAATCACCTTTTTCAGAACCAAAATAACTGGCTAAAATTAATGCACCGGCACCGGATGCCAGCATGCCTATACGATAACCGGCGATATAAGTGGATGACATCAATGCCTGTAAATCGCTATCAGCAGATTCAATACGATAGGCATCAATGACGATATCCTGAGTGGCGGATGAAAAGCCCAGTAAAATAGCAGCAAAAGCCATTAATATTAAATAATCTTCCCCCTGAGCGGGATCAATCAAAGCCATTAATACAATGGCACTGATCACAAGACCTTGAGCCACCAGTAACCAGGCACGTCTTCTACCCAACAATCGGGTTAAAAAAGGTACCGGTAAACGATCAATCAAAGGTGCCCATAAAAACTTAAATGAATAGCCCAGTGCAGCCCAACTAAAATAAGTAACGGTGGAACGCTGTATACCGGCCTCAACTAACCACAAAGATAGAGAAGAAAATATTAATAATAGAGGGATGCCGGCAGAAAAACCCAAAAAAAGCATCGTGATGACTTGTGGTTGTAAGAATGATCGCACACTGTTTAGCCAACTTTTGTTGACATGCTCTTGCATCGTGTTGTCCTTTAATGTCGTCTCTGCAAACGCAGAAGATTAACACATTTTTGTTTATAGGGGCAGTATAAAACTGCATGGCAAACTTTATGGTTTGGGGATTTATAAGGTTTTGTATCAATATTAATGCGATCAGTGCGGCCTGTTTTAAGACCTTCTCAGGACTCAGATAGCAAAATACGGGTTAACATAATGGCAAAAATGTATAAACGTTTTTTGTAACTATTCAGCATGATTTTTAATCTCAGATAAAATCAGGTAACTTTTTATCAAATAACAATTCCAATGCAAGACTTGAACTT
>JAHXHI010000407.1 GCA_025656775.1 gamma proteobacterium symbiont of Bathyaustriella thionipta | reverse complement strand
ATACTTTTAAAGGGGATCAACTGGTTACCCGCGTATTAAAGATCAAACATACCCAGGCCATGCAGCTGGTTCAGGTATTAAGACCTTTAGTGCCGCAGCAGGCCTATCTGGCAGGCTATGCGGACAGTAATATGATTGTCATCTCTGATGCGGCGAATAATATTAATCGTCTGATTGAGCTGGTGGCACGGCTTGATATGCCGGGTGACGGTAATATTGATATGGTGCATTTAAAAAATGCCTCGGCCAGTGAGCTGGCGCAAACACTCTCCTCATTAAACCGCACCAAAAAAACACTGTCGCAAGTGATTGTCGCGGATGCTCGCAGTAACAGCTTACTGATTGGCGGTGATGCTACTACGCGAATGAATCTGAAGGCATTGATACTGAAGCTGGATTCTGAAGTGAATACGATGCGCAATGTCAATGTGATTTACCTTAATTATGCCAAGGCCTCTGATATTGCCTCCATCCTCAATGAAATTGTTAAAATGTCGGCTGCGAGTAAGTCTAAAGCCCAGGATAAAAATGATGTGTTCATCAGTGCGGATGAAAACGCCAATGCCCTGATCATCAAATCCTCCTATGCCCGGTTTACTGAAATTAAAGACGTGGTGAGCAAACTGGATATTCCCCGGGCGCAGGTGCATATTGAAGCAATTCTGGCCGAAGTGTCCTATAATCTGGAAAAAGAGCTGGGGGTTGAGTGGCACACCAGTGTGAGCGGCTCGGGTGTGACGGCCAGTGCGAGTACCGGACTGGCACTGAAAGATATCTTTTCCTTATCCTATTTGAACAGCGCCGGTGATATTAAAGCCGTGTTAAAAATATTACAAAGTGATACCGACAGTAATATCCTGTCCACTCCCTCACTGTTAACGCTGGATAATCAGGAAGCATCGATTATTGTGGGTGAGAATGTACCGTTTTTAACCGGCAGTCAGCAATCTCAGGATGGTCTGGCGAATCCGTTTCAGACCATTGAACGTAAAGATGTGGGGTTAACCCTGAAAGTCACTCCCCGACTGAATAAAGGCAGTACCATTATTATGAAGATCTATCAGGAAGTCTCCAATGTGCTGCCCAAAGTACAGAATGTATCGGCCGTTGATCTGGTGACCAAAAAGCGGGCCATTGAAACCACGGTGATGGTGGAAGACAAGGGGATGGTGGTATTGGGCGGCTTAATTCAGGACAGCTTATCGAATAATGTCAATAAAGTGCCGGTGCTGGGGGATATTCCGGTGCTTGGTGAAATCTTCAAATCCTCCAAAGTCGAGACCCAGAAAGCCAATCTGATGGTCTTTATTCGACCCACCATCCTGAACAATCCGGTACTGGCCAATGAAATGGCCATGAAAAAATACCAGTTTGTACGAAATAAGCAGCAGATGATGCAGAATAATGGCATTCGCCTGATTGATTCTGAAGTGATCCCGGTATTGCCTGATTATCAAAAAGCCGATAGCAGCCATGTGGTTTTACCCAATCCGTTTCATTCTCAATAGCGGTGGGTAAGATGGCGGAGCAATTAACCCATGCCGATGTCGTGGACAGCCCGCCTTTTACGCTGTCCTTTGCCTATGCCAAACGTCAGCATGTCATTGTCAAAACCAAATTTTCCAGTACCGGTAAAAAAAAGACCATAGTCTATTGCTGTGAGGGTGTTGAGCCCTTAACGCTGGCCGAATTATCCCGGGTCTCTCCCACGCCCTTATTTTTTGAAGCGGTTGATAAAGCCGAGTTTGAAAAACGTCTGCATACCAATTATGAACAAGGCGGCAATCAACGTATCGAAAATATTGAGCTGGGGGATGACGTCGACCTGCTCAGTGTGGCGCAGCAGCTGGCGGAACCCGAAGATCTGCTCGAAAGTGAAGATGATGCCCCCATTATCCGCCTGATTAATGCCATTCTGGCTGAAGCTATCAAAGAAAATGCCTCCGATATTCACATCGAACCCTTTGAACAACGTCTGGTGGTGCGTTTGCGGGTCGATGGCCTACTGCGTGAAGTGATCCAGCCGCCCCGGGAGCTGGCGAGTCTGCTGGTGTCACGTATAAAAGTCATGGCCCAGCTGGATATTGCCGAAAAGCGCATTCCCCAGGATGGTCGTATCTCCCTTAAACTCGCCGGTAAAGCCATTGACGTGCGGGTCTCGACATTGCCCACCGGCGGTGGTGAGCGGGTGGTACTGCGTCTGCTGGATAATCAGGCGGGCCGCTTAAGTGTTAAAAATATGGGGATGGATCAGAGCACACAGGCCCTGATTAAAGCCTTGATTGTTAAGCCCCATGGTATCATTCTGGTCACCGGCCCGACAGGCTCAGGCAAAACCACCACCCTCTATGCGGTCCTGACGGAATTAAATAATCATAAACGCAATCTGATCACCGTTGAAGATCCCATTGAATATTATCTGGAAGGGGTCGGGCAGACCCAGGTTAACAATAAAGTCGATATGACCTTTGCCCGGGGTTTACGGGCCATTTTACGACAAGATCCCGATGTCGTCATGGTGGGTGAAATACGTGATAGTGAAACGGCCGACATTGCCGTACAGGCCAGTTTAACCGGTAATATGGTGCTCTCCACCCTGCATACCAATACCGCAGTGGGCTCGATCACCCGCTTACGTGACATGGGTGTTGAACCGTTTTTACTGTCCTCCAGTCTGGTGGCCGTCATTGCCCAGCGTCTGGTGCGGGTGCTCTGTCCGGTGTGCCGTCAAGCCTATCAGCCAAGCGACATGGAAAAACACAAGCTGAATATCGAATCGGCCCTGGCGGTTAAATTTTATCATGCGACGGGTTGCCCGGCCTGTAATCAGCAGGGCTATAAGGGACGAACCGGTGTCTATGAATTACTGATTGTGGATGATGAAATCCGTCACTTAATCCATGATGATGCCTCGGAACAGGCCATTGAACAGCATGCCCGAAAAAAGACCCCGTCGATTCAGGATGACGGTGCCCGCCTGGTATTAAAAGGCATCACCAGTACGGATGAAATATTTCGTGTGCTCACCCATAGCGATTAATCCTTTGCAGAAGACAGGAATAAACTGTGCCGGCTTTTGAATACAGTGCGTTAAATACACAGGGTAAAACAGAAAAAGGGGTGTTAGAAGGCGACTCATCCCGGCAGATCAGTCAGCGCCTGAAAAAAAAATCCCTGATCCCTCTGGTGATTGCTGAAATATCCCGTCAGCCCACGAAAAAAAACCATACCCTGCCTTTTTTAAAACGCGGTCTCTCCAGCGCGCAGTTAGCCATATTAACACGGCAGTTAGCCACCATGATCCGTTCAGGCAGTCCGGTTGAAGGGGCCTTAACGGCCGTGATTGAGCAAAGCAGTAAGCCCCGGGTTAAACGTCCCTTAATGGCCATTCGCGCCCGGGTGAGAGAGGGCTATAGTTTAGCGTCGGCATTAGATGAGTTCCCCCATATTTTTCCGGATTTGTATCGTGCGACCGTAGCCTCCGGTGAACAATCAGGTAAACTGGACTTTGTCCTGGGACGTATGGCCGATCATGTTGAACACAGTCAGGCCCTGCACAGTAAAATAATGCTGGCGATGGTATATCCGCTGGTGTTAACCCTGGTCGCCATACTGGTGACGGTGGTGTTGTTAACCTATGTGGTGCCCAAAGTGATCCAGGTATTTGAAGATATTGACCAGAGCTTGCCGGGTATAACCCTCCTGCTGATAGGCCTGAGTGATTTTTTACGCAATTTTGGCGTGTATATTGCGCTGTTAATGGCGCTCTCAGTGACGGTGTTTAATCTACTGCTGCGTACGGACGCCTTTAAATTGGCCTGGCATAGCTT
>JAHXHI010000040.1 GCA_025656775.1 gamma proteobacterium symbiont of Bathyaustriella thionipta | reverse complement strand
CGCCACTCAAGAGAAAGGCTGAATTAAATCGTTAGCATTATGCTTTATGTCAAAAAAGGTGTTTTTGGAGTAATTCTACAGCCTCAACGCTATGGTCACGTGATGAGCAAAAAGGGGCCTTTGAATTAGGCCAGATTGCTCATGCTATTGAAGCTGAACTGAAACGTGTGTCAGGCACACGGGATATTTATACGATTGGTGCGGTTGATCGTGTGGTACATGTGTTGCTTGATCCTCAGGCATTAGCGGCATATAACATTGATATTGCCAGTTTGTCCAATGCCTTAAGTGCTGCTAATCAAACCAGTGATAATCTCAAAGTAACCACTGAAAATAAAGAAATATTAATTCAAGCAGGTACTTTTATCACAACACCTGATGAAATTAGTCAATTGGTGGTTGGCGTTTTTGAAGGTAAAGCCATCTTTCTCTCTGATGTTGCTCATATCAATGATAGTTTTGATACTCCCTCTCAATATGTGACAATTTCTCCCGGAACCTCTGCAGAAAAAGCAGGTATTCAACTTGAAAGTCGCCGACCTGCGGTGACGATCGCCATTGCTAAAAAGCCGGGACACAATGCGGTTGATATTGCTGATAATATCATCAAGCGACTGGATCAGATAAAGGGTACTTTTATTACGGATGATGTGGAAATTACCATCACTCGTAATTATGGTAAAACAGCTGATGAAAAATCATCCAAGTTAATTCATAAATTGATTATTGAAACCATTGCAGTGGTATTGCTTGTCGTATTTGCTCTGGGATGGCGTGAAGGTATTATTGTCGGGACTGCTGTGGCTATTACTTTGTTAGTTACACTCTTTGCTTCGTGGGCTTATGGTTTTACTCTCAACCGGGTTTCGCTTTTTGCATTGATTTTTTCCATTGGTATTTTAGTGGATGATGCGATTGTCGTGGTTGAAAACATTCACCGGCATATGTCCTTGTATAATCAGAAATTAGTCGATCTGATTCCAGCGGCTGTTGATGAAGTCGGCGGACCTACTATTTTAGCGACCTTTACTGTTATTGCTGCACTTTTACCAATGGCTTTTGTTTCGGGGCTGATGGGACCTTATATGAGTCCTATTCCAATTAATGCCAGTATGGGCATGCTGGCATCACTGATTATTGCCTTTGTGTTTACGCCCTGGCTCACTAATATTATGCTTGCTAATGGACAGAGTGATGAATCAGGTGAAAGCCATTCAAAATCACCTGAAGATAATCACTTAATGATTTTTTTCTCTCGTCTGATGTCACCTTTTTTACAGGGTCGTACGGGTAGACGTAACCGCTGGTTGTTATTACTGGGTATTTTTATATTGATTGGCTTTGCCTTGATGATGGTCGTTAACAAACAAGTTGTTTTAAAAATGCTGCCCTTTGATAATAAATCAGAACTTCAGGTTGTTTTGGACATGCCCGAAGGTACCAGTTTGGAACAAACCAGTCGTGTTTTACATGAAATAGGGACTTTTCTGGATACGGTGGATGAAATTACTGATTATGAAGTCTATGCCGGGACCGCTTCACCGATTAGTTTTAATGGTCTTATTCGCCAATACTATTTGCGCGAGGGTGCCAATGTGGGTGATATTCAGGTCAATTTGATTGACAAACAATTACGTACCCGTAAAAGCCATGAAATTGCACTGCAAATACGCCAGCCGATTCAAACGATTGCATTAACTTATGCCGGAAATGCCAAAATTGTCGAAGTACCGCCGGGACCACCGGTACAAGCACCCATTGTTGCTGAAGTTTACGGACTTGATTATAAGGGGCAAATCAGTGAGGCTAAAAAAATACGACAGCTATTTGAAGCAACAGCGGATATTATTGATGTTGATGACAGCATCGAATACCCTGCAGCTCGATTTACAGTGTCCATTGATCGCCAAAAAGCGGCGTTATTGGGTGTTAAACAAGCCGATATAGTAGCAGCCCTTGCCTCAGTATTGAGTGGCTCTGATGTCACTTATCTGCATGATAAGCATTTAAAATATCCTGCCCCTGTACGTCTGGAATATTCTGAGGCAGATAAATCGGATCTGGAACAGGTTCTGGCCTTACGTGTACGTTCTCAAAGTGGTACTCTGGTGCCTTTATTGGAAATGGTTCAATTACATAAAGGGACCAGAGAACATAGTATTTATCACAAAGATTTATTACCTGTGGTCTTTGTAACCGCAGATATGGGAGGAATGGAAGACAGTCCCTTATATGGTCTGTTCAACATGTCTGCCGATATGGAAGAAAAAAATGGTCTGAATCAATGGTTTGTTAATCAACCAGAAAACCCCTATGAGTATAGCTTGAAATGGGATGGCGAATGGCAAATTACTTATGAAACGTTTCGTGATATGGGTATCGCCTATGGAGTTGGGCTGTTAATTATTTATTTATTAGTGGTGGTTCAATTTCGCTCATATCTGGTTCCTTTGATTATCATGGCCCCCATCCCTCTGACCATTATTGGTATTATGCCCGGTCATGCTTTGATGGGGGCACAATTTACTGCAACATCGATGATTGGCATGATTGCTTTAGCAGGAATTATTGTACGTAACTCAATTTTACTGGTGGACTTTATTAATCAACAGCTCGAGGAAGGAATGCGCTTACATGAAGCGGTTATTCAGTCTTCGGCGGTACGCTCTAAACCGATTATTTTAACGGGTATAGCGGCTATGATTGGTGGTTTTTTTATTATTGATGATCCGATCTTTGGAGGTCTGGCAATTTCGTTAATTTTTGGCCTGCTGGTATCGACTCTGCTGACTTTAATCGTTATTCCTATTGTCTATTATGCTGCAATGGAAAAAAAACAAGCACCGGCTTAATGCTGTAAGAATAGATGCAGTATAAGTGATTTATGGTTCCTGATAGCCTGGTGCAATAATCAGATTATCAACGCCATATAAGGTGGGATAGTTTTTCAACCATAAGTGATATTCATCACCTTTGAGGCTATGCTGTTGTGAACAGTCAATATTCCAGCGGCGAAGTAAATAGCCGGCAACAGCAGCTCGGACGTTCACATTTAAGCATCCCTTTTGTGTGTCTGACTTATTCATACCGTATTCCATCGCAATCGTTTCCGGGTGCTTCAGAGCAGGGTGGGGAATAATTTCCAGCTCTACAATACGATTCCACTGGTTGTCAGCTTCTTTTATTTCATGTTCTTTAATGGTTGAATGAATGACTTTGGGGTTGTCAATGCGGTTAATGACAAAATCAGTAAAGCGTGCACGTTTGCGATCATAAGCACGAATATGCCAGCGAAGACCATTATCAACGAGAGCAAAAGGCACCACTTCTCGCTTTGAAATGCCATTGGATAATGAAAAATAATTAATCGATACGACCTGATGTTGATGAATTGCCCGGGTTAATACCGCGAGTGTTTCTAACTGAGTAGTATTGAGTTGTGCAGGTGCTTCACAGTTTATCATCGCCTTGGCATGGACACCGACAAAATCATCGCCAAAACCACTGGATAGCGCTGCCAAAACCCGCTCGGAGGTATAGTCAAATAATGGAATGAACTGAGGTTGATAAAAGTAAGAGCGTTCTTTAGTATTGTATATAATATTATTCGGCGCCAGTTTTCTATACAGCGCAATATCCCGTGTTGCTGCAGCCTCTTTTGTTCCAAATCGTTGTATTAAGTCAGTGCGCTGTATGACACCTAAATACATTAATCTAAAGTCAATGTGTGACAGGCGTTCTTTTTGTGTCTGGCTGATTTCAGAAAGTGTTTTGGCTCTTTTATCTCTATCCATTGCTATGCTCAGGTCATGTCTAAATTCTGCTAATGTGAAGCTAATAATAC
>JAHXHI010000063.1 GCA_025656775.1 gamma proteobacterium symbiont of Bathyaustriella thionipta | reverse complement strand
ACTTATTTAAGGGGGTTTTTGCTTTATAGCATCAATTTTTGTGATTAAAAACGTGGGAATTTACATCATATAAGTTGGCCATACTCACTGACAGAATATTATCTAATGAAGGTAAAAGTATCTCAGTCAGTAAAGGCGAAATGATTACCTGTACGCTTTGTCATGATAATGAACTATAAGGAGAAATGCTGAACATTTAGCATTGTAAAAACTAAAAAGCCGCTGTGCCGATTCATCATTGGCACAGCGGCTTTTTTTTGCCTGATGATTAGGATTGATTCATGGTTAAACTGAAATAATGCGCCGCTGCAAGCAGCACATTCATTTATCCAGGCCATGAACAGCTAAAACAGGTATACAAGTATTCACAGCATAGTGTCAAAGAATTCATGTGATATCGATACATTAGAATGTTTTATTATCTGAAGTTCAGGTGAGTTTAGAAAAATCAGTCAGCATTTTAATTTTCTATAGTGACCTTTGCATAAGGAGTAACACTTAATACCACGGGGGGCCGTGAGGCATTAACCACCCTGACTTCTTCCTTATAGGCATAAACTGTCTGAGTTTTTTTATTTTTTTCTACATTGCTGTCAGGGTACACCACAATGGCATAATAACTGGATTGTTGAAAAATAAACCAGCCCGTTAATTGTTTTATAGCTGTGGGTGTAAGGTGCACACTGACCTCAGCCATATTTTTAAAAGGCTGAGTTTTTCGTGCCTTGATGAGATTATCAGCCAGAGTCTCATTCATGCCCGGCAGCATAAGAAGAACTTCCCGACTTGCCGTCGCAGGATTCACTGCCCCGCTTGCATTTCCCAGCAGAGTAAACACAGCACTCACATCGATATCAGCAAATACTTCATCAAAACCTTTGATCCAGCGAATTTCATCCACAGAAGTAAGCAATCCATTACGCGGTTCATAGCCTGTATGCTCTTTTCTATAATAGGCTTCTTCAGCGCCATTGAGACGCTTGAGATTATCGCTGTCAACCCAGTCAAGCCAGGCATCCACCAGTTCCGGTATTTTTTTATTCCCTTCACCTAATTGCTGTTCCAGCAGGTCAGTCAGTTTTTTTTGATTCAAGCGAGCAATATTGATTTTCCCGGACAGATCATAAATACGTACACGGATGTCTTTTGGCGTGTCATAACTTAACGTAATGAGACGACCATCAAATCGATTCTCTTTACTCACTCTGTTATATAAGCTGGTTGTATCAGCAGTGATTTTTGGCATTTTATCAATGATAAGCTCCATATGAGCCTTATTGACTGTTTCCAGTATTGCACTCCAGTCCTGCAACGCTTCCTGATGATGAATGACGGTCATTGCTGATAAACGAATATTGGCAGCAATAGCAGTGACCAGAATCAGCCCCAGCATAATCATCCACAGTACCATAATAAGAATGGCACCCTGCATTTTTTTTTCTGGCCGTCTATTTAACATTAGCATCGACACGGATGAAGCTGAAGACTGAAAAATTCTGTTCATTTTCAGAGATATTTTCTTTTCTTTCAAATTGAACTCTTACGCCCAGCGGAAGCTCATTTTCTCTTTTTCCCGACCAGCTGGTTTGCCACTGTTTTTTGTCATTTGTTGTTACCACCAGATAATGCAGTGATACCTTATAGTCTTTAAAGTAAATTATCGGAAGATTTTCTTTAATTTTTGCTTTGTCGAGCTGTTGCTGTAAATTGCCCGGGTACGCCGGTAACACCGTTAATTTAAACCCATTACCTGTACTCGCATTCAGGTGCCAGACCATCAGGCTATTGTTTCGTCCCGGTGAAACCGTAGAAACCCAGCTCAGTTCAGTGTTGCTGCCTGCAAAAAATAATTCGGCTTTACCCAGATTCTGCGCTTTGAAACGATAGGCAAAGGTACCAAGAATGGCTTTTTCCAGCTGCCGTAATAAGAGTGACTCATCTATTTTCTGATCCAGACTTGCACCCTGTTTTTCAAAATCAAGGGTAATTTGGCGTAAACCAACAACCAGTACCGTCATCAGCACCGCACTCAGGCTGATAGCAATCAGCAGCTCCAGTAGAGTAAACCCCTTCACCTGCCTGATAAACGATGTTGAATAATTATTATTGCCCATCATTAATCTTCGTTCACCGCATTCGTCGGGATACAGTGCTTTGTTTAAAGCGAACACTGCTGAGAACCGTCTCATTTTCATGGTTCATAATAGTAAACGATTCAAGAGAAAAATTTAAAGGCTTGACTTGTTCCTGGGGTATTTTTAGTTCAGATTCATTAGCCACAGAGTAGTCTGAGTGGCGGGATAATTCATCCATATAGGAATCCAGCCGACGATTGTTAATCCAGGCTGCATTAAAATAGGCTCGTTGGTTAATATTTTTATGCAAGTTCATTTGAGCCTTGAAACTCAGGCGCTTACTTTGACTCTGTAAAGCAAACAGATTACCCAGCACCAGTGCTGTGAGGGTAATAGCAATCATGACTTCAAGTAACGTGAAGCCTTGCTGTTTACCTGATGAACTAGCTGTCTGTGTCATTAATTGTTTCTTCTACAGTCACTTTGCCAGTGATGCCGTCAATGATAAGTTGGGCAATATAACGCCCATGCTGAATTTTTATGGTTCCCTCTGTAGCACCGCCCTGGGGGAAATAGTTAATGCTAAAACTTTTGTTTTGCAGTTTTGTGGTACCTGACTGCCATTGAATATCTGCGCCCTGACTGGCCCAGTCTCCTTTTTTGAGCTTATGGGTGCTGTCAGCTGAATAAGGAAAGAGTGTCATTTCAAAGGCTTGATTCATAACCACCGCACTGCGACGATTATAATTCAGGGCAACTGTCAGGGTACTTAATTGTGCACGATATAACTTACCGTCATTACTCCCTATACGAGGAATAATCACGGCACTGGCAAGGGCAATGATAGCCATCACTATCATCAGCTCCATCAGGGTAAAGCCATTTGAATGCTTAACCATTATTCCCAGTTGGTAATATCTTGATTATCATCCTCACCACCTTCCTGGCCATCTGCCCCCATGGAATACAGATCATAATCTTTATTGTGTTTACCCGGTGAGACATATTGATAGTCACTTTCCCAGGGATCCTTGGGTATTTTTTTCATATAAGGACCATCCCAGGCAGACTTACCCGTCGAATCTTTCAATAACTCATTCAGTTCTTTGGGAAATTTTCCCATATCCAAACGATAGGAATCCAGTGATGATTCAATATTTTTAATTTGTGTTGCCGTGACATCCCGCTTGGCACCACTTAACTTATTCCATAATGTCGGCCCCACCAGACCTGCAAGTAAAGCCAGAATGGCCATTACAATAAGCAATTCAATCAGCGTAAAGCCCCTGTGTTTATTCATCATGTTTTTATTCCTTGTTCCCGGGCTTATTATCACTCATTTCTTTATCAAGATAGCTGGCAGCGGCATAGTAACGATTCTTAAAGGTATTATTGAAATCATCATAATCGCCTTCCGGATTCACTATTTTAGTTGAAATAATCAAAATAAGTTCCCGACGTTCCATCTGGGTTCCCTGACTTTTAAACAAATTTCCCATCAGGGGTACATCTTTCAACACCGGCACACCAGATTCCCCATCTGCTTCAACCGTCTCAATCAAACCACCTAAAATAATCGTTTCACCATCTCTTACCACCACCGAAGTATTAATCTCCTGATTGGTAAAAGTAGGGTTCAAGCCCGCATCCCCGCCTTCTGTCTGACCTTCAATTGCTGATAAGCCCTGCTTAATGGCCATACTCCAGGGTAAGAGCATTATAAATGCTGCCCTAATAAAATTTCAGCCCTGAAATTATCATCCAGAGCAGCTAATTTACGCTTTCGCTTAAG
>JAHXHI010000241.1 GCA_025656775.1 gamma proteobacterium symbiont of Bathyaustriella thionipta | reverse complement strand
CCTTAAGCGAAAGCGTAAATTAGCTGCTCTGGATGATAATTTCAGGGCTGAAATTTTATTAGGGCAGCATTTATAATGCTCTTACCCTGATCTATAAACAAAAACACCTCAAATATAATATTGACAAAAGCTTAAAATAAGCCATATTGTATATTCAACCTTATATTTCATAGCCTTATACCGTGAAATACTGAAAGCTAAACAGATGATTTAATAAAGAGGAAACGATTTGTGATTAAGAAAATCCTCATAGCTAATCGTGGTGAGATTGCAGTGCGTCTGGTACGGGCCTGTACTGAAATGAACATCACTTCAGTAGCAGTGTACTCAGATGCTGATCATAATGCACTTCATGTAAAAAAAGCAGATGAAGCCTATTGTCTTGGTCCTGAACCCGTCAGCGGTTACCTTAATGCACACCGCCTGGTTAACATTGCCCTCGCTTCCGGTTGTGATGCCATCCATCCGGGCTATGGTTTTTTATCAGAGAACGCCCTTTTTGCACAAATTTGTGAGCGTCGTAATATTAAATTTATTGGCCCAACTTCTGATGTTATCAGTCAATTAGGCAATAAGACTCGTGCCAGAGCCACAATGATCAAAGCAGGTGTACCTGTTACCCCCGGCAGTCAGGGAAACCTCAAAGATATTGATGAAGCCATCGCTGTTGCTGCAGATATTGGCTATCCGATTATGTTAAAAGCAACCTCCGGCGGTGGCGGTCGTGGTATTCGTTTATGTAATAATAAAAGTGAACTGATCAATTTTTATCCCCGTGTTATTTCTGAGGCAACTAAGGCGTTTGGTTCAGCCGATGTTTTTATGGAAAAATGCATTGTCAATCCAAAACATATTGAGGTTCAAATTCTTGCTGATGAACAAGGTAATGTCATTCATTTATATGAACGTGATTGCTCAATACAACGTCGTCACCAAAAACTAATTGAAATTGCACCATCACCACAACTGGATAATACACAACGCAATTTTATTGGTGAATTAGCTGTTAAAGCAGCTAAGGCTGCAGGTTACACGAATGCAGGAACAGTAGAATTTCTCATGGATGAAAAATCTCATTTTTATTTTATGGAAGTGAATACCCGCCTGCAGGTAGAACACACGATTACAGAACAAATTACCGGTATTGACATTGTTCAGGAACAGTTTCGAATTGCCAGTGGTCTTAAATTGCGATTTACACAGGAGCAAGTTCAAATACGTGGTTATGCTATGGAGTTTCGAATCAATGCTGAAGATCCTAAAAATGATTTTTTACCCAGTTATGGTCGAATTACACGCTACTTAGCACCCGGTGGACCCGGTGTTAGAACAGATGCCGCCATTTATACCGGCTATGTCATTCCACCCTATTATGATTCTATGTGTGCGAAATTGATTGTCTGGGCATTACAATGGGATGAAGTGATCCAACGCTCAAAAAGAGCCTTAAAGGACATGGGCGTTTATGGCGTAAAAAACACAATTCCTTATCAAAATGCCATATTAAATTCAGATGACTTTATTGCAGGCACATTTGATACCAGTTTTGTTGAAGAACATCCTGAGTTAATTAATTATTCCGTAAAATGCTCTCAACAGCATTTAGCACTGGCTTTTGCTGCGGCTATAGCTGCACATCAAGGAATGTAATCATTCATTTTCTAAATCGACTCTTAAGATTTAATCATATCTATTAAAAGAACAGGATATAACAATGGCAAAAATTCGAGTAACTGAAACCGTATTAAGAGATGGTCACCAATCACTCATAGCCACACGCATGCGTACAGATGATATGCTGCCTATTTGTGAAAAACTCGATAAAATTGGTTTCTGGTCACTTGAAGTCTGGGGTGGAGCCACATTTGACAGCTGTATCCGTTTTCTTAAAGAAGATCCCTGGGAGCGTTTGCGTCAACTCAAAACAGCACTGCCAAATACACCTTTACAAATGTTGCTCAGGGGACAAAATCTCCTTGGATATCGTCACTATTCTGATGATGTGGTTAAAGAGTTTGTTAAATTATCTGCACAAAATGGTATTGATATTTTTCGTATATTTGATGCCATGAATGATGTACGCAACCTCAAGTCATCGATTAAGGCCGTCAAAAAAAATGACAAACATGCTCAGGGAGCAATATGTTATACCACCAGTCCGGTTCATAATAATAAACTGTTCGTCAAAATGGCCAAACAGATGCAGCAAATGGGTTGTGACTCCATTGTTATTAAAGATATGGCTGGTCTGCTGACACCTTACAGTACATCAGAATTAGTTAAAGCATTAGTTGATGCACTTGATGTGCCACTACATATTCATTCTCATGCCACTGCCGGACTGGCATCAATGTGTCAGTTAAAGGCTCTTGAAGCTGGATGCAGCGGTATTGACACAGCCATTTCTGCCTTTGCTGAAGGAACCAGTCATCCAACCACAGAAAGTATGGTGGCAGCACTTATTGGTACCCCCTATGAAACCAAACTGAACCTGGTGGATCTGCAAAATATTGGTGCTTATTTCTATCAGGTTCGAAAAAAATATCATCAATTTGAAAGTGAATTTACCGGATTGGATACCCGGGTACAGGTTAACCAGGTGCCCGGAGGTATGATTTCAAACTTGTCAAATCAGCTCAAAGAGCAAGGTGAACTGAATCGAATGAATGATGTACTTGATGAGATTCCAAGAGTGCGTGCTGATTTGGGCTATCCTCCTCTGGTGACACCGACATCACAGATTGTCGGCACCCAGGCGGTTCTGAATGTATTAACCGGTGCTCGTTATAAAACCATTACCAATGAGGTCAAGCTTTATTTACAGGGGAAATATGGTAAAGCGCCCGGTAAGATTGATAAAAAAATTAAACAGCATGCCATAGGTAACGAGGATACGATTGAGTGTCGACCTGCTGATTTATTAAAACCAGAGCTTTCCCGTCTCAAATCAGAAATTGGCGCCTTAGCTAAATCTGATGAAGATGTCATTATATTTTCAATGTTTCCCGATATCGGGAAAGAATTTTTAGAGCAGCGTTCTTCAGGCACTCTTATCCCTGAGTATCTAGAACCAATCGGGGAAAATGAAGCGGCCTGTCCTAACGCCCCTACTGAATTTTTAATTACGTTACATGGCGAAGAATATCATATTAAAGTCACTGGAACCGGACACCAAAATCAGGAACGCCGTCCCTTTTATATGACGTTAGATGGTGTACCAGAAGAATTACAAGTTGAGATTTTATCTGAGATCAGTTTATCATCCCAGGAAGCCAGTCCACATACAGGAAAGAACAGCAAACGCCCGAAAGCTTCTCAACCTGGTCATGTAACAACTTCAATGCCTGGTGTGATTGTTGATGTTTTAGTTAAAGAAGATGATAAAGTTGAAGCAGGCACACCAATAATCATTACAGAAGCAATGAAAATGGAAACTGAAATTCAGGCGCCAATATCCGGTATCGTAACAGATGTTTATGTTGCTAAGGGAGATACTGTTAATCCCGATGAAATTTTAATTACAATTAAATAATCCACTGCATTCATCTTAGCAATCATTCAGACCTTTAATCCTTTGCATCAAAAGAAACTAAAGGTCAATATCATCAGGCTGTCACTCAGAAAAACAGTCATCTTAGTTTGAGTTTAAAGGAATATATTGTTTTAAACTCTTTACAAATATTGTGGAATCATTAAGTCGGGATTGTAAATTTTTTATTGCTATTTTTGCTTCAGAGAATTGTTTAAACGTACTAAATCCAACACCATATGCATGTGGACTATTTAGCGACTTATAAGTAATATATAGTGGACCCCACTGTCAAGACAACACAATTAAAAAATAAGATATATAATATCCATCATCATTTCTGCTGTCATGCAGCCAGTTT
>JAHXHI010000267.1 GCA_025656775.1 gamma proteobacterium symbiont of Bathyaustriella thionipta | reverse complement strand
CCATAATGGTTTATTGATCTGATCCTTGTTTATGTAAAAAGTTCCCTTATTATATCAATTTTTCTCATTTATAATGATCTTGCCCTGGTTACATCTACTAATGTCATCCCATATTCATTATAATTGCCAATCTTTAAAAGCCAATTTGTATAAGATATGGATAAACTCTACTCCCCTCTTTACCCTGAATTTGTCAATAAACCCGGTATGAAAAGTCATTGGGGGAAGCTTTATGGCAGTGCACTCACTTTAGCCATCAGCAATCTTACACAGCAATCCGATCAATTCATTACTCTGATTACTTCTGATATGCCATCGTCACAAAAATTAAAAGATGTATTATCCTTTTTTCTTGCCGAATCTGCTCTGGACATTCTCACCCTGCCCGACTGGGAAACGCTCCCCTACGATCAGTTTTCACCTCATCAGGATATTATTTCTGAACGTCTGGCCACCCTGTACCGTTTGCCACAGCTTAAACAGGGCATTTTAATTGTCCCATTAAATACATTAATGCATCGTTTAATGCCTCTGGATTATATTAATAACAATACCCTGCTACTTGATAAAGGTATGACGCTTGATATTGCTCAGTTTCGACGTGATCTGGAAAAAAGAGGTTATCGCTGTGTTGCTAATGTTTATGAACACGGTGAATTTGCTGTACGCGGCAGTATCATTGATCTCTATCCAATGGGCAGTTCTCTGCCCTATCGAATCGATCTCTTCGATGATGAGATTGACTCCATTAAAACATTTGATATAGAAACTCAGCGCTCAATTAATACTATTGACTCAATCAATATGATGCCGGCTCGGGAGTTTCCATTAGATAAGCAGACAATTGAGTTGTTTCGGGAACAATACCGTAATACCCTGGGTGGTGAATTAACTGATAGTATTATCTACAATGAGGTGGGTCAGGGCATATCACCTGCCGGTATTGAATATTATTTACCACTGTTTTATGAACAGACCACTACTTTATTTGATTTCTTACCCGAACAAACTATCATTTTAAATTTTACTGATCTCGAAACAGTCACTGATCAATTTATTAATGATACTGAACAACGTTATGAGCAATATCAACATAATATTACTCGCCCGATATTAGAACCTGCTCAGCTTTTTCTACGTACTGATGAAATATTTGCCGAATTAAAGAAATACCCACGCATCATTTGCCAAAATTTTGAATTTCAGGAAAAAGCCGGAGTTTATAATTATAGCAGTGAGAAACCACCCTCTTTAACCATTTCCACTCAGACTGCCACACAAATTGAAACTGCTTTTAATCAATTACTTGAATACCTCCAGGCAGCAAAAAGTGAAAACCGGCGTATTTTATTTTGCGCTGAGACAGCCGGTCGTCGTGAAACTTTATTAGAACTATTTAAACCCTATAAAATATACCCTAAAAAATTCTCCAGCTGGAATGATTTCCGGCATTCAGAGAAAGCCCTGGGTATTTGTATTGCCCCGCTTAATGAAGGATTACAGTTAGCAAATATCGCCTTAATCAGCGAATCCCAGCTCTATGGCCAGCAGGTCATGCAGCGAAGAAGAAGAAAGAATAAGTCTCAGGAAAATGATGCCATCATTAATACTCTTGCTGAACTTAAGGTGGGGGCACCTGTTGTTCATGAAGATAACGGAGTTGGACGCTATTTAGGCCTGGAGACTATTACTTTAGGCAATGAAATCACTGAGTTTCTTGCTCTGGAGTATGCAGGCGGTGATAAGCTGTATGTTCCAGTTGCCGCATTACATCTGATTAGCCGTTATACCGGCTCTAATCCTGATACTGCACCACTTCATAAATTAGGTAGCGGTCAATGGGAAAAAGCCAAACGTAAAGCACGAGAAAAGATTCGAGATGTAGCCGCTGAACTGTTAGAAATTTATGCACAGCGTGAAGCTCAACAAGGATTTGTCTATCGGTTTGACGAACAGCAATATCATGCTTTTGCCAGTGGCTTTGGATTTGAAGAAACTCCGGATCAGCAAAAAGCAATTGAGAATGTTATTGAAGATATGAGCGGCCCCAAACCTATGGATCGTCTGGTTTGTGGCGATGTGGGCTTTGGTAAAACTGAAGTAGCAATGCGTGCGGCCTTTCTTGCTATTTCAGGGGGCAAGCAAGTCGCAATTCTTGTGCCCACCACCTTATTAAGTCAGCAACATACAGAAAATTTTCAAACTCGCTTTGCCGAGTGGCCGATAAAAATTGCGGGATTATCTCGATTTCAATCAAAAAAAGAACAAGAATTAATTCTCAAGGGTGTTGCTAATGGCACGGTTGATGTGGTCATTGGCACCCATAAATTATTACAGGAAAGTATTAAATACAAAGAGCTGGGACTGGTTATTATTGATGAAGAACATCGTTTTGGTGTTCGTCAAAAAGAACGTTTTAAGCAATTGCGCAGTAAAGTGGATATTCTGACACTGACGGCAACTCCTATCCCGAGAACATTGAACATGTCACTTTCAGGTATACGGGATTTTTCTATTATAGCCACACCACCAGCACGCCGGCTATCCATTAAAACATTTGTTCAACAATGGAATAATGACACCATTAAAGAAGCCTGTCAGCGTGAAATTATGCGTGGCGGTCAGATTTTTGTATTACACAATAACGTACAAACCATCGAAAAAAAAGCACGGGAACTGGCTGAACTGATCCCTGAAGCCCGGGTTGACATTGCACATGGTCAGATGCGCGAACATAATCTCGAACAAATTATGAGTGACTTTTATCACCAGCGTTTTAATATCCTTGTTTGTACCACAATTATAGAAACCGGGATTGATATCCCCACTGCCAATACCATCATTATTGAACGAGCGGATCGCTTTGGACTGGCACAACTTTACCAGCTACGAGGTCGAGTCGGACGTTCTCATCATAAAGCCTATGCCTATTTAACTATTCCCAGGAAAAAATTAATGACTTCAGATGCAATTAAACGTCTTGAAGCCATTGAAGCCATTGAAGATCTCGGTGCTGGTTTTACCTTAGCAACTCATGATCTGGAAATCCGTGGTTCTGGTGAATTGCTGGGTGAAGATCAAAGTGGTCAGATTCATGAAATTGGCTTCACACTCTATACTGATTTACTTGAGCGTGCAGTAAAGTCGCTTAAGGAAGGTAAAGATCCTGAACTGGAAACAGCTTCACATCATGGCACTGAAATCGAGATGCATATACCTGCCTTGATTCCGGATGATTATTTACCTGATATTCACACTCGCCTGGTCATGTATAAACGAATTGCCAATGCCCGGGATGACATGGCGTTAAAGGATATTCAAGTAGAAATGATTGATCGATTTGGTCTGTTAACCGATCAAATAAAAAATCTTTTTGCTGTCACCTCATTAAAACTAAAAGCCACACCACTTGATATTTTAAGTATTGATTATAGTGAAAATGGTGGTCGGATTATTTTTAGTGACAAGCCTGACATTGATCCAATGAAAATCATTAATCTAATCCAGACAAAATCAGTTCTTTATAAACTTGATGGTAATAGCAAGTTAAAGCTATTAAAAAAAGAAAGTGATATCACTAAACAATTTCAGTATCTTAGCGAGTTGTTAGATCATTTAGGGAGTTAAACCTGAAGCATTCTATTTTATTAAAATAGAATGCTTCAATCATCATAATAAGTATTGTTGTAAAATACACGTTAATAAATAAAACGTTATAATGCCTGCTCTTTACGCATCACATCATAGTATGCCGCGGCACCACCATTCATAAAATAGTAATTTTCCAGGCCTTGTGATTCCAGAAAGTACTGTAACTATAGTGGACCCCACTGTCAAGACAACACAATTAAAAAATAAGATATATAATATCCATCATCATTTCTGCTGTCATGCAGCCAGTTT
>JAHXHI010000147.1 GCA_025656775.1 gamma proteobacterium symbiont of Bathyaustriella thionipta | reverse complement strand
AATTTTAAGAAAGCTGAATATGATTTTGTATGGCCTTTTTTTTAGTTGAATGCTAAAAAAAGGCTATTTACGGATGGACACTAATTAATGTTCATGATAGACAGAACGTTTGATGTGGTTGGCGAGGTAGTATTTGTTGTGTAGTAATAAATACGGGTTACATTTTCAGCCAATATTGATAATATGTATTCCAGTATACTTAGAATGCTATGGTCAATTATATTTGAGAGTTATTTTGATTTATTAAGACGCTTGATAGCAAAAGAGGCTGCCTGCCGATCTACAGCAGATGCTTCAGTATTGGATACCCAGTGTATGACACGTCCCTCTGGATTGTCTGACAGACTGTCATCACAGGCTGTGAGGCAGATACCGCATTGGGTGCAGGTAAACTTTGCTCGCTTGATGCCTCGCACAGGTAAACGCATGGGACAAGCTTTATCACATTTACTATCACAGGAATGGCATAAATGGGCCCGTGATTTATCAAAGCCAATCACCATTGACTTACTATTGGCCATCCAGACAAAGCTCTGCATGATGCCGAAAGAACATCCGTATTGACAAAATAAATGTCTGGCAAAGAAAAAATCGATGGTCAGGATGATTGTCATCACCAATAAAAATAATGAAGGACCAAAAGAAAGTTCAAGGTGATATAAATGACTGCTGAGCAGTCTGGGTGGGTAGATATAACCCAGTAAAATAAATGACCAGATAAAGGCAATAAGGATACAAATACTTAACACAAAGAGCCAGGGTAAAGCTTGCCTGCTTTTGAACGAGGGCTTTTCCCAGAAGGTTACACGATTAAGGTATTTTAACATGGAGCGATTTATTGTTTCCACAACTGAAAAGTGAGGACATAACCAACCGCAGTAGACTCTTCCAAATTTCCAGGCGATCAGGCCTGTGATCAGGATGAGTATAAACACCGGTAATAAAAAATTTAATAAAACATTACGTACTGAATGACTGGTATCCAGGCATTCAAATTCTGATGATTCAAGTCCCAGCATCCAGGAGTGCCCAAAAACAATAAAATGACCATCTAATATATCAAATCGAAAAATATTCAGCAGCGGCGCGCTTAAAAAGAGCAGATAAAAACCGTATTGGCTAATGGTGCGAATGTGTTCTCTTGAATAAACGGTAGTTTGTGTCATAGATAAAGGTGCTTATTAACTCGTAATGTCTCATTATAAAATGACTGAACTGAAGAGTAGGTGATATGGGTTACCAAGATATGCCTATAAAACAGAGAGGATGTTTAGTGTGCTGCCAGCAAAATAGTTATGGCGATATTCTTCTACGAGAAGAAATAACGGGAAAAATTATTATCAGTTTTATTGATCCGGCTACTGTACTGGGATTATCTGATTCAGATGTGGTCAATGAGGTGGCTAAAATTGCCAGGGATAAACGGCAATGAGTTATTGATCAACGGATAGCAATATGGGGTTAATAATTAAGACTGGTGTAAAGGAAAAGTGATATAATGGATTAAATAATCACATTTACAGATATAAACTCTAAAAAGACGCCGCAATATGACAAATTATTATAAATCTTCTCAACCTGACAGAATATTTCATAAAGATGAGGAGTTACCTACAAAAGAAGAACTTCTTGAGCAAGAAGCCATAAGTGCTTCTGATAGAGAAACACCTGAGCGTGCGCCTGAGGGTGAAAAACTGCAAAAAGTGATTGCTCGTTCTGGCCATGCTTCACGGCGTGAATCTGAGCGCTTGATTGCTCAAGGAAGAATCAAAATTGATAAACGTGTGGCTCAATTAGGCGACAGGGTGGATGGTTCAGAGCGTATTTATCTGGATGATAAAGAACTCTTCATTGCCTGGCAAAAGCCAAAACAGCGTGTGCTGATTTATCATAAGCCGCCAGGGGAAATTTGCAGTCGTAATGATCCTGAACATCCCAATACAATTTTTGATAATCTACCCAATCTGAAAGTAGGCCGCTGGATCTCTGTCGGACGTCTGGATATTAATACCTCAGGACTTATTTTATTAACCAATGATGGTGAGTTGGCCAATAAACTGATGCATCCTTCCAGTGAAATTGAACGAGAATATGCAGTTCGTGTGCTCGGTGAAGTCACTGATGATGATATTGCTCATCTTAAAGAAGGCGTTGCACTGGATGATGGTTTAGCTCATTTTGATAAGGTCAGTTATGTAGGCGGGCAGGGCGCGAATCATTGGTATCATGTAACGCTTAAAGAAGGTCGTAACCGTGAAGTGCGTCGTATGTGGGAATCCCTTGGCATTACCGTGAGTCGTCTGTCTCGAGTGCGTTATGGGTTAGTCAAACTGCCTCGCTGGCAGAAGCCAGGCCGGTGGGAAGATATGGAAGAAAAAGACATGCTGGCGCTTTATGAAAGTGTTGGATTACATGTCACTAAACCAGAAACAGATCATCGTGCTCGTATTGTGACGCCGACTCAAAGAGGTAAACACAATAAACGCCTGGTTATGCCTGATAATAGACGTAAATCTCAGAAAAAAAAGAAATTTAAGCGTCGTTAGACAAGTATGGCTATAAAGCGTCCTTATATTTAGCAGGCAGTTACACAGATTGATTGATATCCTCCTCTCTTGTATAAACTTTTGAATTATTGATGCTTTACATTTTCTTAACCCCTATTGTTATTCTTCTACTGATTTTGATATTGCTTCATATCGGATTTATCCCCCCACGCATTAGCGAAACAAAAACACCCCAAAATTTTGGCATGAAATCTGAAACGTTGCAGATAACGACAGAAATAAATAAAAAATTATTTGCCTGGTTTATACCAACAAAAGAGTCAGCACCACTTGTTATCATTATGCATGGGTGGGGTAGTAATGCGGAGCATATGTTACCGATTGCCGCTACTTTTCATCATGCAGGGCTTAATACTTTAGTGGTAGATTCACGATGTCATGGTAAAAGTGATGGCGATACTTATTCCGCTTTACCTCGCTTTGCTGAAGATATCAGCCATACTGTAAATTATGCAAGAGAAAACTGTCATTTCAATGGTCAAATAGTGTTGTTAGGACACTCAGTTGGCGCTGGAGCAAGCTTATTTGCAGCATCTAAAAGAAATGATATTTCTGCAGTGATTAGTCTATCTGCATTTGGTCATCCACAATGGTTGATGACACGTTATTTTAAAAAATTCAAATTACCTCAATTTTTGGTTAATTTTCTCCTGTTTTATATCCAAATGGTGATAGGTCATCGTTTTAATGATATTGCGCCTGTGACCTCTATTGGTAAGCTAAGTATTCCAACACTGATCGTTCATGGTACGAAGGATAAGACGGTGCCAATCGAAGATGCTCAGCTAATACAAAATAATAACTCTAATGGTTATTTATTGATTATAGAGGGTGCTGATCATGAGTCAGTAGATAAACTAGAAACACATGGTCAGTTATTAATTGATTTTCTTAAAGAAGAGAGCCTGCTGTAATGATGTCCATACAGAACCCATTGACTACGATTAAATATCTGCGAATCAATTAAAATCAGTTCTTTTGGCGTATATAGTCAAGCTTTTGGCGTGCATTGACAAGAGCCCCTTTGTTCATCTGCTATAATAGCGTTAACAGTTTGTCTTTTAGGGGGAGTTATTATGAATACGGTGGATAGTTCTAGCAATACTTATCCTGGTATGCTTCAACAGGCAGCCAGACGTAAAACGGTTACCCAGGTTGTTGACGCGAAACAGTCAGGATCACCTGTTAATGTTGAACAAGTTCAATTATCAAACCAGCAGTTAAGAGTTGATGCCAGAGAACTGGGTGTTGAACGGGTGTAGACCTAGTTGTGACAACGGCCATCCCCGACCAAATTATTTTTTCTTAAATGCAATTACATTTTCAGGTAGTGAAAC
>JAHXHI010000159.1 GCA_025656775.1 gamma proteobacterium symbiont of Bathyaustriella thionipta | reverse complement strand
TTAATCTTAGAAATTGAAAGCTATTTATGAATCCTGTATTGTGGATTTATTGAAAAAGTATTAAAAATAGGGGTTATTCTACAGCCTCATTGCCATTGGGCGTTGAGTCACAGCATTCAATGGATATTTTTGTGTATCGGTAAGCTGTGACTCTAATGGCACATAATACGTGGGCAAGGGATCAAAATAGGTTTCAACACGTTTACGCAGGTGTTCAGGCGGCTGTTTGCCCGGTAGTTTACCTTTTGCAGCCAAACGGAACTTCTGTAACACTTCTGAATAAACATGAATGGTAATGGGTTCAGCAAACCGTGTCAGACGGTGCTTTCTTGACCATTGCAGATAACCGGCATTAAAGTTGCGCATATACTGATAGGATTTGGGTAGATGATATTGATAAACGCAATTGTTTTTCTCATACATTTCCCACTGATTCGGATTGGGTGCGCCTTTCATGAATTTTTCACCGGCTTTACCACGCCACCCGGCAAGAAAACCAATTCCTGAACCGGGCTCTGTTTCATAATTAATCACAAAATCCGGATAATCACGGTATTTACGCGAGCCATCTTCTTTTACAAAGGCAGGTAAACCCAGGCGTGAACCTAACTCAATTACAGTCTCCTGAAATGGTCGGGAATCTCCTTTTGGAGGAAGCACAGGAATACGCACAGAATCCACCGGGCCATCGTATTCAGAAATCGGTCTATCCAGCATAGACATGACATCGTGTCGTTCTAAATATGTAGTATCAGGCAGAACCAGATCAGCAAAAGCCACCATTTCAGACTCAAAAGCATCACAGACAAAAATATTGGGGATTTTATACTCACCATTCTCATCTTTATCTTTTAACATATCCCGAACACTCACAGTATTCATACTGGAGTTCCAGGCCATATTGGCCATAAAGATCATCAACGTATCAATTGAATAGGGGTCACCTCGCCAGGCATTGGTAATGGCATTATGCATCAGACCATGAACTGATAAAGGATATTCCCATGAAAACCCTTTATCAAGACGCACAGGCTTGCCTTCATCATCAACAAACAAATCATTTGGCTCTGCCGGCCAGCCCAGAGCCATACTAGCCAAAGGCGTATTAGGTTGAACACCTTCAGGGCCTTTAGGTGTTTTGGCACAAGGTGGTATAGGGCGTGGAAATGGTGCTTTATGACGAAAACCACCGGGACGATCAATCGTGCCCAGAATCGTCATCAAAATACTTAAAGAGCGAATCGAATGAAAGCCGTTCGAATGTGCAGCAAGACCACGCATCGCATGAAATGAAACCGGATTACCCGTCACACTTTCATGATCTTTGCCCCAGGTATCAGTCCATGGAATAGGTAGTTCAATTTTTTGATCACGTGCTGTAATCCCCATTTCATGAGCTAATTGTTTAATGGTTTCAACTGATATACCGGTGATAGACGAAGCCCATTCAGGCGTATAGTCTTTAACACGATCGACCAGCATCTGAAAAGCCGGTTTAACTGGCGTGCCGTCTTCGAGCTGAAATTCACCTAACAGGTAGGGATCAGCATCTTCTGTATGCGTCTTCACCGCACCATTAACATGACGATCCCACCACAGTTTATTTTGGGCATCAACACAGGAGTCATTTATTTCTGCTTCACCCTGACGAATAAATAAACCTTCTTCATTACTGTCACTGTCAATGTTTACCAATTCAGCAGAATTAGTGTATTGAATCAGGAAGTCACGATCATACAAGCCCTGTTGAATTATTTCATTTATGATCGCGAGTATTAAAGCGCCATCAGTACCCGGCTTAATAGGCACCCATTCATCTGCAATGGCAGAATAACCTGAACGAATCGGGTTGATGGAAATAAACCGTCCACCATTTCGTTTAAAGTCTGACAGTTGTATTTTAAGAGGATTGGAATGGTGATCTTCGGCCGTACCAAACATAATAAACAGTTTAGAGCGCTCCAGATCAGGCCCGCCAAATTCCCAGAATGAACCACCAATCGTATAAATCATGCCCGCAGCCATATTAACCGAGCAAAAACCACCATGAGCGGCATAATTGGGTGTACCAAACTGTTTGGCAAATAAGCCTGTCAGAGCCTGCATCTGGTCTCGACCAGTAAACAGAGCAAATTTCTTTGGATCCGTTGCACGAATTTCTGATAGACGCTCTTCCATCATGTCATAGGCTTCATCCCAGGTGATTTCTTCAAAATCATTATCTCCCCGCTCAGCGCCTTCCCTGCGACGCATAGGTTTGGTCAAACGTGCCGGAGAATACTGCTTCATTATACCGGAAGAGCCTTTGGCACAGATAACACCCTTATTTAAAGGATGATCAGGGTTACCCTGAATGTATCTGACTTCACCGTTTTTTAAGGTGACACGAATACCACAACGACAGGCACACATATAACAGGTGGTATTTTTAACCTCTATGTGATCGTTAGAATCAGCTTCTACATTATTCTCTGAGTGCATTCAGGTAAAACCTCTTTAAGCGCCATTGAAAAAACGAATCCAGTATTTTATTATAATATACTAATTTGTTCTAGTATTGACATAAATCAATGTATAAAACTACCACCAAAAAGTTAATTTCATCTTTTAGTGCTAGTTTTATCTATTACCTTTGGGTAATATTCATACTCAATATTTTCTAACAACAAGCAATCAAGAGACAGGTAATAAAGTGGCATCCCATTCTCAATTTTCTGAACGCTTTGCTGGTATTCAACGACTTTATGGCACGAATAACGCAAAAATTATTCCGACTTTACATATTTGTGTCATTGGAATTGGCGGTGTTGGCTCATGGGCTGTTGAAGCGTTGGCTCGTTCTGGTGTCGGAGAAATTACACTCATTGATAATGATGATATTGCCTTGTCCAATATTAACCGACAAATTCACACGCTTGATAACACCCTGAACCACTCAAAAGTATTAGCCATGCAGGCGCGCGTATTACAAATAAATCCTGAGTGTCACTGTCATGCAATTGATGATCTGGTGACGCCAAACAATCTGAGCAAATACTTTCATCAGGCATCTCCTTTTGATTATGTCATTGATGCCATTGACAGTGCCAAACAAAAAAGCGCTCTGATTTATTATTGTAAACGAAATAAAATTCCAATTATTACCACAGGAGGCGCAGGCGGTCTGATTGATCCCACAGCCATTGAAGTTATTGATTTAAGTAAAACCTATAATGATCCTCTGGCTGCGAAAGTACGCTCTCAACTACGCTATAATTATAACTTTTCCCGAAATACGAAAAGACGTTTTGGTATAGAATGTGTTTTTTCCACTGAACAACAACGCTACCCCCAGGACGACGGCAGTGTCGGTCAGGAAAAACCAGGCACAAAGGGAGTCAGTCTGGATTGTAATTTTGGCTATGGTTCTTCCAGTTGCGTCACATCTGTCTTTGGCTTTGTTGCCGCTTCCCGAGTCATTAATAAATCTTTAGCCAAGGCAGGTCGTATCAAATAATTCTTACCAACAAAAAATTTTTTACTACTCCAGTTACTGGATGCCAGTGTTGTTCCGTCTGTACTCATCAAATAGACAACCTGCATTTAACTCAGCTTAACCCGCTTCTCAAAATTACGGCTAGTCTTATCTCGTAAATTTTCACATTCCGGTTCTGTTATTTAAGTAAGACAAATCTTTTGTTGCTTGCATTTTTATTAATTAAATTTATTATTATCCTGAGTCTGAGTCTCATAAGAACAAAAAACGAGTTGGCTACTGGCTTGTATAGGCAATTCTCTTAACAATGGTACATAAGTTAATACCATTAATGCAGCTAAATTATAAAGCAAATGAGGTAACTATTCAGCATAAATTTAAAAAAAATTGAAAAAAAAAGCTTGACAGAAAAGTTATGTAATTTATTAAAACCGACATGTCT
>JAHXHI010000327.1 GCA_025656775.1 gamma proteobacterium symbiont of Bathyaustriella thionipta | reverse complement strand
TACTGCATAGACATGTCGGTTTTAATAAATTACATAACTTTTCTGTCAAGCTTTTTTTTTCAATTTTTTTAAATTTATGCTGAATAGTTACCTATAATTAATAATAGCTTAAAATATAATTTTTTCTACTTTCAAATGGACGCCTGATTAGTTTACAAGCATTTCCTATCCCCAGGACATTGGCTCTGGTACATGCTAAATAAATATGATCAGATATCACAGACACGAATAATTAAGAAATATTTTTTCAGGTATTTAATTCGATATGACGGATTTATTTTGTGGTCAATTGTAGTTTTACAGGGTGTTTAATGTGTTTTAAACAAATGATGTATAGGGAGATAAATTAAAGCTTGATAGGCAACAGAGGAGTACAGGACTTAACAATAAATGGTGGGTGATATAAGATTCGAACTTATGACCCCCGCCTTGTAAGGGCGGTGCTCTGACCAGCTGAGCTAATCACCCACAGCGGTTAAGTGGTGCGCATTCTACCTGAAATTATGAATAATGCAAATATTTTTTTAACTATTTAACCAACAATATCCAAAACTCTTTTTCTGAACTTAACACCCAATTGTATTGCCTGTTTTTCACAAGCATCAACATCCACACCTTCCAGGCCTTCAATGGCTGTGGCTGTGGTATCAGCAATATATTCAGGCGCCAAACGTAAGAACTCCAGCATACTCTCATAGGAGCCTTTTACGGCGGGAACACAGTGTTTATCATAAACAGTTTCATTCTGGGCGTTCATAGAGACTGACAATGCATCAACACATTTTGCCAGTTCAGGCAGAATATTACGTTTGTTTACCAGGTTACCCAGGCCGTCGGTATTAACTCGAACCCGGGTTCCGGCTGCTTTGCAATAGGCCGCTATTATCAACAATTCTTTGATTCTAAGTGTCGGCTCACCAAAGCCACAGAAAACAATCTCATCATATTGTGCTGGATCACCAATCTTTGCCAGATACTCTTCTACCGGATGACGAGCGGATAATAATAAATTATATTCATGAACATCCATACTGCCCTGAATTTTAGGACAAAATTCACAGGCCAGTGTGCAGCGATCGGTCAAGTTAATATAAAGACTATTGCCAATGGTATATACCAATGTTTCATCAGAAAACTTTACTTCTGAAATGGGTGAATCTAGTAGGGTTGGTTTACTCAAATCAGTTACCTGTCATATCCTGTGCTAAACATTAATCCGTCAAAAATTTTAAATCTGAAGTTAATCTATGTATGGAATGACACTTGGCACACACTTTAACTGCAAATTCACCCAGCTTTCTTCCGGATTGTTTTTGCTCTTTTAATTCCAGTTGTTCAGCTAATTCCGGAAGTAACGAACGAGAAACACTCATGATTCTTTCCACAGGCACTTCATCATCCTGATGGCAGTCACCACAACTGGTTGATAAATGATCTAATTGTTGTTCCAGCGGTTCAATGGTTTCCTTCGCCGTAGAAAAATAACCATCTTTAATAGAAATATTAATTCGATTTACTGAATCAGAAAGCTGTTTCATAATATCATCATAGGAAATTTTTTCTCCTGAAAAGCCCTCAGCAATAACTTTATTGTTGAAGTCCGGGCTGCGAAACATTAACGTAGCGACTGTTTGATAATCATCATGACAATGCATACAACTTTTAGATATTTTCTTCAAAATCGGAGCAATAGATGAATATTCACGCTGCTTAACTGCATCCTCTAAATGACTTAATTTATCCAGATAAAGAAATTCTTCCCATTGAGGCACCATTTCCGCAATGCTTTTATAATCTTTAATAAATTTTTGTGACCATTTTTCCAGCTCAGCCTGCTTTTGCTGCTGACTATAATCATTCATTGCCAATATTTCACGGCGTAAGCGAAACATGGTATGCAGCCAGACCTGTCTTTTATTGGCCGGTTTATACCATTTAGCTAACACCTCGGGTGGTTTTTTCAGAGTAATCGTATCATTGCTGGCTGAGTGAGAGTCACTAAAAGCTGAAGTTGAGCAGAAAACCAGGTAAACAGTCACTAAAATCATTAAAAATTTAAACATTATTACTCCGACAATTTAACAAGAATTAATATTCAACCGGAAATAGTCGTTTCAGGCGAATGTACACGAGTTAATTATAATATCAGGCTCTGGAACTAAATTTTCCAGTGCTGGTATTCACTTTAATCACTTCATCTTCAGCCAGATATTCAGGTACCTGAACCACTAACCCCGTTTCCAGAGTCGCCGGTTTGGTTCTGGATGAGGCTGACGCTCCTTTAATTGCCGGAGCCGTTTCAATTATTTTTAAAGAAACCGTTGTGGGTAACTCAATACCGATTAAATTACCTTCATATAACATCCCTGAAATATCTTCCTGGCCATCAGGCAGCATTCCAGCAGCCGTATCAATATCTTCAACGGTTAATGTGTACTGATTATAGTCTTCGCCATCCATAAAGGTATAAAACTGATCATCCTTATATAAAAACTGCAGTTTTTTACGCATGCAATCTGCTTCTTTTAGAAAATCAGTACCAATATAGGTTTCTACCAATTTCTGTTTCTTTTGAATATTCATTAAAGTCACTTTAAATAAGGTATTAGCTCCCCTTGAAGATGGGCTTCTGACATCAATATTGCGTACCTTAAATAATTGATCTTCTATTTCAATAATGGCACCTCTTTTTAGATCAGACGCTTTTGGCATTGGCTTTTTCCCTTAAATAGTATCGCTTGTATTTTATAAATTGGGCTTATTCTAACAAATTGTCAAAAAATAAAAACACATGTAAAAAGTACTGTTATATTAGAGCAAAAAAGTGTATATTTACCCGTTAAATTTTCGGTTCTGGTAATATGTATCGTTATATACTTTACCAGTGAATTATTACCTGTATTTTCTCAACTTTTTTGGAGTTACAATGAAACTTATTCTTTTAGGTGCACCGGGTGCTGGTAAAGGTACTGTCGCTAAATTATTAACAAAAATGGACGGTTCTGTTCAAATATCTACTGGTGATATCTTACGTGCAGCAGTAGCAGCAGGTTCTGAGCTGGGTAAACAGGCAAAAGCTGCTATGGACGCAGGCGATCTGGTTTCTGATGATCTTATCATGGGCATTATGGGTGAACGTCTAAAAGAAGATGATTGCAAAAGCGGTTATTTATTAGATGGTTTCCCACGTACTATTCCTCAGGCTGAAGCATTAAAAGTATTATTAGCTAATATGGGTGAAGAGCTTGATGCGGTAGTAGATATTGCTGTCCCACGTGACGTCATTCTTGATCGCTTAACGACTCGTCGTACCTGTACTTCTTGTGGTGAGATTTACAATGTTAAATCTAACCCACCTAAAGAAGAAGGCAAATGTGACAAGTGTGGCGGCCCGGTTGTTCAACGTGATGATGAAACCGTTGAAGTTATCAGCAACCGTCTTGAAGTATATAATGAAATGACTGCACCTCTTGCTGGTTTCTATGAAAAAGAAGGTATGTTAATGACTGTTGAAGCCACTTCAAGTGATGCAGTGATTGATGCCATTAAAGCTAAATTAGGTATATAAACCTTTTATCGCTTTACTGAATAATAAGTGTTAACACCCGGATTGATCTGGGTGTTAATGCTTTATTCACCCTTCTCTGCTATTTCCTGTTTCGCTTCATCCCTGGTTTTATATAAGTAATATGATTGATGTCCAGTGGCATAATAGAAGGCGTTGCGGATTGCTTTAAAATACACTATCGCCCTTTCAGTTTTCTCAGGGAATGCCGTTTGTCAGAAAGATTGAAGAGAATGATGCTCCCTTTATCAATAAAAATGTATTCTCATGTCCAATGTTCATGCACGGGTGTAGACCTAGTTGTGACAACGGCCATCCCCGACCAAATTATTTTTTCTTAAATGCAATTACATTTTCAGGTAGTGAAACTTCC
>JAHXHI010000082.1 GCA_025656775.1 gamma proteobacterium symbiont of Bathyaustriella thionipta | reverse complement strand
ACGTCATCGATAGTTAATAGCGATTCGGTTATAAAAAATTATTTTTAGCCGTTAATTTATCAAAATATTTAGGTTCACCGGTTTTTGCTGGCATTTATACCCTAAAACTTGACAAATAGAGCTTAACTGTATATATTTATCGGCCTTTGCAGGCTGGGGTGTTCCCAGCCTGTTGTTTATTGTGTGGAGAAAAAAAGTTTATGGCAACTACCAACCAATTGGTACGTAAACCACGTAAACGCCAGGTAACCAAGAGCAATGTGCCCGCACTGCAGGCTTGTCCTCAGCGTCGTGGTGTATGTACTCGTGTTTACACAACAACACCAAAAAAACCTAACTCAGCATTACGTAAAGTAGCGCGTGTTCGTCTAACAAGTGGCTTCGAAGTATCTACCTATATCGGTGGTGAAGGTCACAACTTACAGGAACATAGTGTTATCTTAATCCGTGGTGGTCGTGTTAAGGATTTACCTGGTGTTCGTTATCATACGGTACGTGGAACTTTAGATACAGCTGGTGTTGATGATCGTCGTCAAGGACGTTCAAAATACGGTACTAAACGTCCAAAATAACTGTTTTTAAGAACCGCTCAAGGCTGTTTTTTAATAGTTCAAGGGTTGTTTTTATAAGCAAATAGCGCATACAGGCCTGAAATGTCGATAATTTCTTCGAGAATTATCTTCCAAAGACGTTACCTGTAAGTATCTTAGAATACGATGCGGTTATATAAACCAAATCAAAAATAGAAGGTAATAACCTATGTCTAGGAGAAGAGCCGCAGTAAAACGCGAAATTCTACCTGATCCCATGTTTGGGGATAAAAGTTTAGCAAAGTTCATTAATATTATTATGTTCAGTGGAAAAAAATCAGTCGCTGAAAAAATAGTCTATGGTGCTCTGGAAATTGTTGCAGAGAAAACCAAAGGTGAACCAGTAGAAATATTTAATAAAGTCATTGAAAACATCAGACCAACTGTGGAAGTAAAATCACGTCGGGTTGGTGGTGCAACTTACCAGGTACCTGTTGAAGTTCGTAGTGAACGTCAGGCAACACTGGGTATGCGTTGGTTAGTTGATGCGTCAAGAAAACGTGGTGAAAAATCCATGGGTCGCAGACTGGCAGGCGAGATGATGGATGCCCTTGAAAACAAAGGCTCTGCAGTCAAGAAACGTGAAGATACGCATCGTATGGCTGAAGCGAATAAAGCATTCGCACACTATCGCTGGTAAGAAGCGCTGGTATTCAAAGTACAAAAAGTCCTGTGACATTTATAAGCTGATTATAAATGTCGGCAGGCAAAAATTTAACTCTATTCAGACGATAACAATCCCAGAGGTTAGTTAAGTAAGTGGCACGTAAGACACCGATTAACCGGTATCGTAATGTGGGCATTATGGCTCATATTGATGCAGGTAAGACAACAACAACAGAACGTGTTCTGTATTATACTGGTGTTTCACATAAAATCGGCGAAGTTCATGACGGTGCGGCCACTATGGACTGGATGGAACAGGAACAGGAACGAGGTATTACCATTACCTCAGCGGCAACAACCTGTTTCTGGAAAGGGATGGACAAACAATTTGATGAACATCGCATCAATATTATTGACACCCCGGGGCACGTTGATTTCACTATTGAAGTGGAACGCTCATTACGAGTATTAGATGGTGCGGTTGCCGTTTTTTGTGCCGTAGGTGGTGTTGAGCCACAGTCTGAAACCGTCTGGCGTCAGGCAAACAAATATGAAGTTCCCAGAATGGCATTTATTAATAAAATGGACCGTTCAGGAGCAGATTTTTTGCGTGTGGTCGAGCAGCTAAAAACTCGTCTTGGCGCAAACCCGGTTCCACTGCAGTTACCCATTGGTGCAGAGGAAGAGCTTCAAGGTGTGATTGACCTGGTTCGGATGCAGGCCATCTACTGGGAACAGGAAAATATGGGGATCAATTATGAAGCTAAAGATATTCCGGCTGACATGATTGAACAATCTAACGAATGGCGTGAAAACCTGCTTGAAGCGGCAGCAGAAGCCAATGAAACATTAATGGACAAATACCTTGAAGAGGGTGATCTGACTGAAGAGGAAATTCATCAGGGTCTGAGAGAACAATGTTTAACCACTGAAATTGTCCCGGTTTGCTGTGGTAGTGCATTTAAAAATATAGGTGTTCAGGCAATGCTTGATGCCGTTGTTAACTATCTTCCGTCACCCACAGAAGTTAAAGCAATAAATGGTATATTAGATGACAAAGAAGGCACAGAAGCTCATAGGGAAGCCTCTGATGATGAGCCTTTTGCTGCATTGGCATTTAAAATTGCTACCGATTCATTTGTCGGGACATTAACATTTTTTAGAGTGTACTCCGGTGTCCTTAAATCGGGTGACATGTTGTACAACTCAGTAAAAGGTAAAAAAGAGCGCATTGGCCGTATTCTGCAAATGCATTCTAACTCTCGTGAAGAGATTAAAGAAGTAAGAGCAGGTGATATTGCTGCGGCTGTAGGTCTTAAAGATGTTACCACCGGTGACACGTTATGTGCACAGAATGCGATCATCACTTTGGAAAGAATGGAGTTCCCTGAACCGGTTATTTCTGTTGCTGTTGAACCGCGGACACAGGCCGACCAGGAAAAAATGGGAATAGCATTGGGTAAATTAGCCCATGAAGATCCTTCATTTCGTGTACATACCGATGAAGAATCCGGACAAACCATTATTTCCGGTATGGGCGAATTGCACCTTGACATTATTGTTGACAGAATGAAGCGTGAATTCAGTGTTGATGCCAATGTTGGTGCACCGCAGGTTTCCTATCGAGAGACAATAAGAAAAGCGGTAGAGATCGAAGGTAAGTTTGTTCGCCAATCAGGTGGTCGTGGTCAGTATGGTCATGTCTGGTTGAAACTTGAACCTCAGGACGGCTATGAATTTGTCAATGAAGTTGTTGGCGGTTCAGTACCTAAAGAATATATTGGTGCAGTTGATAAAGGTATTCAGGATCAAATGCAAAATGGTGTGATTGCCGGCTTTCCTCTGGTAGACATCAAGGCAACCTTGTTTGACGGGTCTTACCACGATGTAGACTCCAATGAAATGGCTTTTAAAATTGCTGCATCGTATGCATTACGGGAAGGCGCACAAAAAGCTGATCCGATTCTGCTTGAGCCGATAATGAAAGTAGAAGTTGTTACCCCGGAAGAATATATGGGTGATGTGATGGGCGACTTAAATCGTCGTCGCGGCATCCTTGAAGGAATGGAAGATGGAGCAGCAGGCAAGTTAATTCGTGCTGATGTACCTTTATCTGAAATGTTTGGTTATGCCACAGCCTTACGCTCAGCAACACAGGGGCGGGCTAACTATTCAATGGAATTCAGTAAGTATGCTGAAGCGCCGAATAGTGTTGTAGAAGCCATAACAAAAAAACAAGGTTATTGATAAGAGCCTTTAACCAACTAAAAGAGTACTATATTCTGATGTCGACAAAAAACAGTTGACAAACAGCAGTAAAAGCTAGACTATAGCGCTCAGAAAATAGCCACATCATTCCAGAAAAGTTATTTCTGGAATGCAAACAATTAGTGTAATGAGTGTGACCACGTAACTAATACGTTGAAAAATATATCGATATTTTTGTAGCTTGAGTTATGAGTAGTCAATGTAATTTTTAAAAAAGTAATTAAATAAACTTAGTTCAGGATTAAACCATGTCTAAAGAAAAATTTGAACGTACAAAACCCCATGTCAACGTTGGTACAATTGGCCACGTAGACCATGGTAAAACCACATTAACTGCTGCAATGACCAAGTGTATGGCAGAAAAACACGGTGGTGAAACCCGTGCTTTTGATCAGATCGATTCAGCGCCGGAAGAAAAAGCGCGTGGTATCACCATTGCAACTTCACACGTCGAATATGAATCCGATATTCGTCACTACGCCCACGTTGACTGTCCTGGAC
>JAHXHI010000387.1 GCA_025656775.1 gamma proteobacterium symbiont of Bathyaustriella thionipta | reverse complement strand
ACGGTGGAAAAACTGGAAGAGTTGCTTCCCTGGAATTTTAAAAATCAGCATTAGATAAAGTCAAGAACGCTGCTCATTAAGCGTTTACATTTTATCTGAGATTAAAAATCATGCTGAATAGTTACAAATCAATTATCGATAAGGATGAAAACAAGGAATAACTTAAGCTGTTTTGGGGATGCGACGTGCATAAATCTTATTCAAGAAAAGCTTAATACAGTATTTGATGCTTATTTGTTTCGTTTGTTAACTCTCACTACCAAATTAAATAACTCTGCTTCAGATAGTCTGGCAATTTCAACTAATATACTTTGATTTGATATTAATTCACCGTTAACCTTAAGCTTATCAACAACCCGTTGCAGAAATTCATCTCCTGTCATCTGTCCATGCTCCCGGTTTCAATCCTGGTGTCCTTGTTTCCTGTAATGTATATATTAGACTACGAAGTGTGTCAAAACGATATAAAGTAAAGACCCTATATTTGTAAAATAAAACCCGCATTGACTGTGTACATAAATCTACATAAGAAGCTACTTCTGATAATATTTAAAATCTCAAGGTTTTACCAGGTCAGCAGCTGTTGAGTTAATTGCAGCCTGATTAAACAGTGTGTTTATATCGCTATCTGCTAATCTGGAATTAAACAGACATCGTCACTGTCTGAGTTTGGGTTCTCAGGGCATAATGTTTTATGGATTGAGTTACAACCCAGAGGAATAACAAAAAGCGTTAAGGTGGTGGCCACAATCGGACCAAATAATAATGAGATCGCCATACCCTGAAAAATGGGATCAAATAAGATGGTTGCAGCGCCTACCATCATGGTTAAGTTGGTAACCCAGATAGGACGCATTCTGATTTGCCCGGCGTTAGCAACTGCATGCATGGCATCCTGTCCCAGATGAATTTCATTTTTAACGAAATCAACCAGCAAAATAGAGCTTCTCACCTCAATACCGGCCAGGGCAATGAAACCAATCATGGACGTTGCGGTAAACTCGGCATTCATTATCCAGTGCCCCGGTATAATGCCAATCAGAGTCAGCGGAATAGGTGCCATAATAATAGAAGGCAGGATAAAGTTTCTGAACTCCAGAACCAGTAAACCAAAAATCAGAACCAGGGCTGCAGCAAAAGCCAGTCCCATGTCACGGAATGTTTCATAGGTGACAACCCATTCTCCGCTCCATTCAAAACCAGAGTGAATATCATCTTCAGGGGCTTTTGTCATTGTGCCTGTGATTTGCACAGCATCGGGTGCAGTGTAATTTTTCAAACTGTCTTCAATGGAGAGTATGCCATAGATAGGTGCGCCCAGACGGCCTTCCATTTCACCGACAACATATTCCATAGGACGGAGATCTTTACGATAAATAATATTCTGCTCTTCAATTTTAACAAATTGACCTAACTCCGTTAATGGCACCATTTGGCCAGCTGATGACGGAATCGGCAGGTTTGACAAACGGCCAATTTCACCCCTTTTTTCCAGTGGTAACTGCAACACAATATATTTAGGTTCCAGTGAGGTATGCCCCTTAATATCACCCAGCTTATAACCGCCCATGGCCATCTGAATATTTCGATTAATTGCTTGTATGTCAACGCCATGACGCAGTGCTTTTTCAGTATTGACCTTAAAATGCCAGAGCTCAAAAGGAGTGATGATGTAATTATCAGCATCAACCAAATTTGGCGTCTGTTCAAAAATACGTGTCATATCGGTGGCAACCTGACGTCGGGTTACTGCATCTGGACCATAAATTTCTGCAACCATTGTTTGCAGCACAGGAGGACCCGGGGGCATTTCAATGACTGCAATTTTAGCGCCCAGTGCATGTGCCTGTTCGGTGAGTAATTGACGGGTAGATTCGGCCAGTTCATGACTGCTTCTTTCACGCTTTTCTTTATCTACCAGCATTACTTGAATGTCAGCATGCCAGGGATCCTGACGTAAATAATAATGTCTGACCATGCCATTAAAATTAAAGGGGGAAGCCGTGCCGGCATAAGTTTGTATTGCCGTGACTTCCGGTACCTTTTTTTGTACTGTTTCTGCCAGGCGCCGGGCTACATTGGCCGTTTCCAGAAGGGCAGTTCCCTCAGGCATGTTAATGAGAATATTAAATTCAGGCTTATTATCAAAGGGCAGCATTTTTACCGTGACGGCTTTGGTATAAAACAGAGAGCAGGCAAGAAAAAATAACACCACAATCGTGATTAAAAATAACCAGCCCAAAAAACGATTTTTTATTAAAGGGAGTAACAAGGGACGATAAAAACTACCGATGGCATCCTGAATTTTTTTCTCATGTTGTTCTGCATACTGTAAGGTGGCCATTTTAGGTTTCAGGCGTAACGACAGCCAGGGGGTAAAAACAAAAGCAGCCAGCAGGGAAAAAAACATGGCAACTGAACCCAGTACCGGTATGGGGCGCATATAAGGCCCCATCATGCCGCTGACAAATCCCATGGGTAACAGTGCTGCTAAAATAGTAAAAGTGGCAATGATGGTTGGGTTACCTACCTCACGGACGGCATCAACTGCCGTCATGAGACTGGTCTCACCATTTCTTAGCCAGCGTCTAAAAATATTTTCCACCACAACGGTGGCATCATCCACCAGAATACCAATGGAAAAAATCAGGGCAAACATACTGACCCGGTTAATGGTATTGCCCAGAGCCCAGCTTGACCAGATGGTGATTAAAATCACCACAGGAATGACTGTAACAACAACAAAAGCAGGGCGGGCACCAATGGTAATCCAGCAGAGTATACTGACGGCAACGGCTGCATACACCAGCGCATGTAATAATTCATTGACTTTATCATTGGCTGTTTTACCATAATCACGCGTAGTGGTTACGTGGATGTTATCAGGAATTAATCGACCTTTAAGGCTTTGCAGTTTGGCAATCACATCCTCAGCAACCGTCACCCCATTGGAACCTGCTTTTTTGGCTAAGGCGATAGTGACTGCAGGGATATCATTAGCGACCTGCTCGCTGTACTCATTCATCGCACCGCTATAAAAAGAAACCAGTTCGCTGGCTTCTGACGGCCCATCAATAATGGTGGCAATATCACGCAGATAAATAGGTTTGCCCTGATTAACCCCAACCACTAATTGATTGATGTCACCAATGTTTTTCAAAAATGAACCGGTAAATACTTTAAAGGATGTTTTGCCCTGTTCAAGATAACCGGCAGGATATTCGGTATTGGCACTTCTAATGGCATTGGCAACCTGATCCAGGCTGATGCCAAAACCAATTAAACGCTCGGGCAATACTTCAATACGTACTTGTTGTGTCCTGCCTCCGACCACAAAACCCTGCCCCGTATTAGGCACTTCTTTTAAACGTTGTAATACCTTGTGTGCCAGAACACGCAATTCCGAATCATAGATACCATCAGCCCATAATGTCAGAGTGACGACAGGTACATCATCGATTCCTTTTGGTTTAACCAGCGGCATGGAAACACCCGGTGGTATTTTATCCATATTGGACTGTAGTTTGTCATGTACTTTGACAATTGATGGTCCCATTTCCTCATTGACTTTAAAGCGCACGGTCACGATTCCCTGATCATGCTGTGAGGCAGAATAGATATGCTTGACACCGGGAATTTCTTTCATCATACCTTCAAGTGGTGCAATGGCCAGATTGGCGACATCTTCTGCAGAAGCCCCGGAATACTGAACAAAAATATCGATCATCGGGACTGAAATTTGCGGGTCTTCCTGACGTGGTGTATAAATCAGACCAATCAGGCCAATAAACAATGCCGCAGCAAAAAGCAGTGGTGTCAGGGGAGAGTCGATAAAAAAATGTGCAATATTGCCGGCCAGACCCAGTCTTGGTCCCTCAACAACTTCTTGATGAGGGTGGGATAGTGCGGGTCTTCTTGAGAAATGCTTAACTCTTCTATCAGAATGTGTACTTCTTCTATCAGTGAAAGG
>JAHXHI010000026.1 GCA_025656775.1 gamma proteobacterium symbiont of Bathyaustriella thionipta | reverse complement strand
TCATTGGTGAGCCTCATAGTGAATTGATGAGATTGATTATGAGGTAGGGAAAACTTTTTTGAAATAACGGTAGTTGCTTAAGCGCTTACGTATATTTTTGAGTCGATTAAGGGACTTTTTATTGGCTATCTGACAGGCACTATTCAATCGTTGATTGTCATAGCTACGACTGAGATTGAGCAAGCCTAAACACACCCGATAGGCTTGTTCAGGGTGTGCCTTTTCATTAAGCCGTCGTTTCACCCAAATTAGTACATCAGGCCCTATGTCTTTACCCCAGTTCATTAAGCGCCCTGGAGACCATTTGTGGTGTTTCTCATGGCGAGTAGGCATATGACTCGACTCAGTACTGGTGCCAGGATAATACTTACGCACATGAGTCGTTATCAGTTTATTTTTAAAGAACATCTGTATAATTTTATCGCCCGCATGTAATTCCAGTGTTTCTCCGACCAGATGATGAGGTACTGAGTAAAAGTGTTGTTCATATTCAATGTGGTAATCGATGTTAACTTTAACGATTTTAATCTCGGTATATTCATAAGCATGACGGGGTAACGGTTTTAATGCAGGCTTATCAATTTGCTCAAAAGCCTGGAGTCGATTACCCGGTAATTTCTTAAAGGGTTTGGAGTTCAAATCAACTAAGAGTGCTTTAATAGACTGGTTTAATTCATGTAGAGAGAAAAAAGTCTGGTGTCGTAGACGAGCGATGATCCAACGTTCAACAATTTGTACGCCCACTTCTGCCTTTGATTTATCTTTGGGCTTATAAGGTCTGGCAGGGATAACCACCACCTGATAATGAGCTGCCAGTTGTTGATACGATAAGTTCAACTCAGGCTCATAGCGGCAGGCTTTAGAAACACCACTGCGCAAGTTGTCAGGGATCAACAATTCAGGTAGTCCACCAAAGAAATTAAAGGCTCGAACATGACTGTAAAGCCAATCTTTCAGCTTTTGTGAGGCGGTGGCTTCAGCGAAGGTATAGTTAGAAGCTCCGAAGACTGCAACAAAGATTTGAGCCTCTTCAATCTCGCCGGTATGGCGATCCACAATGGGTACCGTTGGGCCGCAATAGTCTATAAATAGCTTCTCTCCTGCTCTATGAGTTTGACGCATAGAACGTTTTTGTTGCTTACGCCAATGCTCATAGCGATCACAATATTGTGAGTAACTGTAGCAGCTATTGGGGTATTGCTGGGTGTATTCTTCCCAGAGTAATTGACGGGTGAGCCCTTTCTTTTTTAACTCCTGATGGACGATTGACCAGTCGGGTTGTTGGAAATCTTTACTGATACGGGTATCAGCCTGAGGATAGAACTTCTGGGCCAGTTCTCTGTCATCCATATCATCAGGTAATGGCCATTGAAGATTGAACTGTTCTGCCTGTTTTAGAATGGATTGGATTTTACCGACACTGATCTTTGTGCTGGCGTTAATTTGACGCATACTGAGCTTTGCTTCATAGCGAAGTCTGAGTAATTCTCTTAGTTGTCGCATTGTTATTCTCTTAGCTGACATGCTATTCCCTCGGTTAAAAGAGGTAGGATAGCAAATAGTTAATAATCAATACGTTAGAAATTATTCTGGCATTGTGAACACTCATTCCGGCCATTTGAACACCCATTCCGGAAAATAACCGAAAAGTGTTCACGTTGAGACCGGAATGAGTGTTCAGATTGAACCAGAATAGGTGTTCAGATTGGGCCGGAATGAGTGTTCACGTTGAACCGGAATAGGTGTTCACGTTAAACCGGAATGAGTGTTCACGTTGGGCCAGAATATGCACCTACCATAGAGATATTGAGAAAATTGATCAAAAGAATTGTTAAATAAGCCAAGCCCGTATAACCATTGATCTTTGCGATGTACTTCAGCACTGAAAAAATAGGGTGTTCCTCTGTAATCTTCGCTATCAGTAAAGTGAATATAACTACCCCCTTGAAAGTAGATGGATTTATTCAAAGAGGAAGTGTCAGCATTAGACGTTGATAGTAAAAACGGACTTATTAATAATAAAGATAGTGCTATTTTTTTCATAATTATTTTTATTTCATTTGTGGGATATATATAGTGTCAGACCGAGAATTCATTTTTTGACGTAGGCTTTTAAAAATTTTTCCGACTTATTTATATACAGTAATCATTTGTTTTGATACTTCTAGATTAAACAAAAAAAACAAGTATTCGGTAAAACTTGGGCACATATATTCATCGTTAGCATAACTAAACATAATATCTCTAGGCTATCTTTTTATATTTGCCTCGTTTTCGTTCTTCTTTTTCTTTTGCTTGCTGACGAACAATCGTGCCTAATCGTTTAATGTTTCGTGAGATCTGCAATACCTTTGTCATTCAGCTCTTTTATAGCTTGTGTTGAAAGGTTAAATCGTTTTTCGGCCATTTCAATATAATTTGTGTATTCTGACTTAATCAATTCGGCACGTTGAAGTTTCTTGGTTTCATCCTTTGAGGTGGAATGTTTCAATATCTGTATTTTTCGATACTGTTTTTTAAACTGCCGTATGTTGTTTTTGAATTGACGCCAGCCTGGCAAACCATACTGCTCCGCTAAACGAGCACTTTCTGTGGTTGATTTCCTAACGGCATCAAAAAGAAGACTGATGTCGGTTGGAAAATGAACGTTGGTTTCTAAAACAAATGAGTCACACCGTCCTCGTAGTTTTTCGAGTGTCGATGTTTCATCTTGACTGACAGGCTCAACATTATTTTTTTCTGTTGGCCCATCTTTTTGGTTTTTTTTTACTAAAGTATGTCCTGACTTGATCACTTCTTGACTGATTTGATCCAGAATTTCTGGAGTGAATAACATAAGGTTGTCTTTAATCGCCTGTAACGAGTATTGTGTTTCATCACACCAGTCACTATGGCCAAGCATTTGATGAATAGTATTATGATTGTTGGCTAATTCATGAATGCGATCATAATCTGTATTCAATCCCAGTCGAAGAACACCAAGAACCAGAATTTTCCATTGTTCCATTCCTGGACGACCCAGTGTTGAACTCACGTTTTCATTGTCTTTTTCAGTATTAGTGGAGTCAATTAATTTTTTTTGGAATAATTTGTTGTAGTATCTCAAAAATTGAATCATGTAAAATAGGGGTGGTATAAATGTGCTGTAGACCAACCAGAATGGCAGGGATATCATCTCTTGAGCGGGGATCAAGTTTTATCGTAGATATATCAACTTCACCAAATGACATTTGTGGTGTATGAACTGTTCGCATGATATTCAACCTGTGAAGATTTTGGTTTTTGGCCAAAATAAATCAATATTTGATGACTTTAAGTGGTTTGATAATAAATACATCACTAAACTCATTGCGTAAATACATTATATCATATTGATTTTAAAGGGTATATTTAATTTTCGTTCAAACACTATATAGGAATTAAATAATAACATATTCGATATAAAGATATTAAATTAAATCCTGGATTCAACTCATACGTACAAAAACTATTTGTTTTTACCTTAAGATAAATAATTGAAAAATTCCTTGTGAATTCGTGATAAATTATTATCTAATTGTCCCCTAAGTCTATTCACTTATTATGCTTATAAATATCTAACTGTTCCTACTATTTTATGTGCCTCTAGAAAAAGCCTTACAATCTTCTACATATAGAAAATAAAGACTTTAAACTAGTGAGTTTTTAGGAATATAGGATAAAAGGAAGTTACTTTAGGAAAAAATATGACCAGTGGCTTTAATGATAAGCGAATTAAATCTTCAATTGATAAAGCAGAAAGTTATACGACCAGAAGAAAAACAAAGCATAATGCTGAAATGAATCTGGTAAATAAGGCATTTTCAACTTTAGACAATGTAACAAATGTTCTTGATGCTCCCTGTGGCGCAGGGCGGGATCATGCTTTTACAATGTAAATCAATAGGTTAAAAATATTTTCAATAAAAAAGCATAATAAATTGAACTATTTCATCTTTT